>NZ_JBRBUA010000060.1:0-85915 GCF_052826345.1 Brevirhabdus sp.
ACGGCCAGATCCGACAGATCCGACAGCAGCGGCGGCAGATCCTCGCCCGCCAGCGTGTCGATGGAGGCTGCGGCGGCGCCCGCGGATTCCAGCGCGGCCACCAGCTTGCTGATCGCCTGCTGATCGTTGAAATCGCTCAGCACGGTCTGCACCTGCGCCAGCGCGGCGCTGACATCGCCGGGCAGCGACTTGGCGCCTTCCGACGACAGAATGGCGTCGGCGCTGGCGGTCACGGCGGTCACCTGCTTCAACAGCTCCTCCAGCGGCAGGGCCTGCGCCTTTCGCGCCAGGGCGGAAAGATCCTCCACCAGCGGGGGCACCTGATCGGACAGCAGCGTATTGGCCGCCGCCGCCGCCTGACCTGCGGATTCCACCGCCGCAACCAGCTTGGTCACGCCATCGGCGGCGCGCAGATCGGCGATAATCCCCTGCAGATCGGCCACCGCCGATTCCAGCCCGCCGGCCACATTGCCCACCTGCCCCGGCAGGGCCTGGATTTCATCCGCGCCGACGATGCGGCGCACGTCGGCCAGCAGGCCCACGACCTCTTCGGGGACCTGTTGCAGCCCGTCGGTCTTGACCAGCGCCGTCGCCCCGTCGAGGAAATTGATGGCCGAGGACAGCAGCTCCTCGATGGGCAAGGTGTTGATGCGCTGGAACACGCCCTCGGCCGTGGCCGCCACGTCGGAGATATCGGATTCCACGCTGGGAAAGATCGGATAGGGTTCCACATTGCGCTGAAGCGTGGCGGGGGGCGCATCGGGAACGTTCAGCAATTCGACCTTCAGCCCGCCCGTCAGGATGTTGGCCGTCGCCAGACGGGCGCGCAGCCCGGCGGCGATGCGCTCTTCCAGAAACGACAGGATGTCCTCCTCGTTGACGGTCTCGCCCAGCCCCATCTTGCCGGGCTTGAGCGAGATCGTGGCCATCAGCCGGACCTGCCGGTCGCCGAAGCGCAGCGCGTCGACAAAGCCCGTCACCGCCGTCACCTGGCCCACGTTGACGCCGCTCAGCTCCACCGGAGAACCGGCGGCGAGACCGCTCACGTTGCCGTCGAAAATCACCGAAAGCTCTATCGCGGCGGAACTTTCGCTGTCGGAAAAAACGCTGTTGCGGGCGGAGCCCTCATCGGCGAAGAGCTGAAAGATCTTGCCCTTTTCGACCCTGGTGCCGCCCGAGACGACGGTATCGAAGCTGATACCGCCCGACAGCAGGGACGCCAGCGACTTGAAGTCCACCGACGCCCCGCCGGGGCCGAAGGAAAAGGTGAAGCCGGACGTGTCCCAGAACCGCGTCGCGCTGGTGATCAGCCGGTCGTAGGGCGCGGCGATGAACCCGTCGGCGATCGTGGATATGCCGTCATCGGCCAGCCGCGCATTGGCGACGCGCCCCACCTCCAGCCCCTTGTAGAGGATCGGCGTGTCGTTTGTGATGCCCTCGCCATTGCTGGAACTCAGCGTGATGATCAGCCCCTTCTGGTCGGGCTTGACCAGCGGCGCCTTGTCGGCGCCTTCGAATTCGGTTTGCAGGCCCAGGGGTTTGTCGTCCCAGGTGCCTTCGATGTAGACGCCCGACAGGACCGTATCCAGGCCGGTGACCCCCCGCGTCGTGACCTCCGGGCGGACCACCCAGAAACTGGATTCGGAATCGACGAACGGCCCCACGCCCTTTTCCAGGCGGATCGCCACGCTGACGCGGGTGAGATCGTTGTTGAACCCGACCTTCTCGACGCTGCCGACCTTGACGTTGCGGTAGCGCAGCTCGGTCTCGCCGGCGCGCACGCCTGCCGCATCCTTGAAGGAGATATGGATCAGCGGCCCGCGGTCCGCGAAGTTCTGCCAGGCCACGCCCAGCGAGATCACAAGCGCAGCGAGAGGGATCAGCCAGACGATGGAGGCGCGACGCCACAGGCTCTTGCGCGCGCGGTCGACCTTCAGATCCTTGGGCGTGTCGCTCACTTGGCGTCCTCCTCGATCCGGTCCCAGATCATGCGGCTGTCGAAAGCCTGGGCCGAAAGCATTGTGAATATTACCGATAGCGCAAATGTTATGGCAGCGGGACCGGGATTGATCGCCGCGGCCACATTCAACTGGACCAGGGCTGACAAAATGGCCACTACGAAGACATCGATCATCGACCAGCGGCCGATGTATTCGACCACCTCATAGATCTGCTGCCGCTTGTGGCCGGGCAGCTTGCTGCCGCGCCTGATGCTGATGGCCAGATAGGCGATGGCCATGAACTTGCCGATCGGGATGAAGACGCTGGCCACGATGACCACCGCGGCGACCACCCATGCGCCATGCAGCGCCAGCTCGACCGCGCCGCCGACGATGGTGTTTTCCTGCGTGGTGAAAAGGGTGCGCGTCTGCAGCATCGGGTAGAGGTTGGCCGGGATGTAGCACAAGACCCCCGCGATCCACCACGCCCAGACCCGTTGCAGGCTGCCCGCATCGCGCGACACCAGTTTCGCCCCGCAGCGCGCGCAGCGCTCGGTGCGTGCGGGCCAGACCTTGGCGCAGCGGGTGCACCCCACCAACCCGGCCTCGCGCGCGGTCAGGGCGAAAACGCTGTCGGCCTCGCTCACGTGGATTTCTCTTTTCCGATGAGCTTCCATACCGTCCAGCGCGAAAAGGAACTGTCCTGCCACAGCAGGATGATCACCAGCACCGCGAACATCCAGAATGCCGGCCCAAAGCCCACGCGCGCCAGGTCCGCCACCTTGATCAGCGCGACCGCCACGCCCAGCACGAAGATCTCGGCCATCGACCAGGGCCTCAGCGCCTCGGACAGCCGGAACGCCTCGGCGGCCCCCGGCAGGGGCTTTGCCCCGCGCGTGATCGGAGCCAGGACGTAAAGCAGCAGCAGCACGCGGCTGATCGGGATTACCACGATCAGCGCGGCCACCGCGAAGGACAGCGGCAGCATGTAGCCCTTGCTGAAGGTCAGCGCGGCATCGAAGACGGAGGCCGTGTTGTAAAACCCCGCCACGCGGATCTGCAGGAAAGGAAAGAAGATCGCGCCCATCATCAGGATCATCACCGTGACCGACAGCGCGACCGTCTGGTAGAGCGAGCCGCGGCGCGGCGCGATCAGCACGGTGTGGCACCTGGCGCAGGACGCGCGCTCCCCCGGGGCGGGTTCGACCACCCGGTAAAGCGCGTCGCACTGCGGGCAGGCGATCAGATCGTCGATGTCGGTCATTCAGCCCCGTCCGCCCTGATGGCGGATCGCGCCGCCTTGCCCGCAGCATAACGAGGCCCGCCGCGCGATTCCAGCCGTCGCGGCGCCGCCGGGGCATGACAGTCGCATCATTCGCGCCGCAGCCTGCCGCCCAGGATCACGATCCGCCGAAGATAGGCGCCGGCGATGCAATCCACATTCGCACCGCAGGCGTCGCGATCCCCGCGCAGCCAGGTCAACTGGCCGCGGTCGCCGTCGCGCGCCTTCACCCGGCCATAGACCGCTTCCAGCGCGGCATCCATGTCCGACAGCGTCTCGTCGGCGCAGATGGTCCGCTCCGTCGGGTTCAGGCGCGATCCGCCGCACCACGGGCGAGGCTTGCCCTCGAACCGGCGCGTCGCGGGGGCGGGAACGGGCGCGCGATCGGGTGTCGCGCGGGGGGCGCCGCGCAGATCCGTCAGCTGCGCGATGCGGTCCTGGTAGGCGCGTTCGATGCAGAATATGTCGCTGCCGCAGGCGTTGCGGCGATTGACCAGCCAGTCGCGCTGCGCGGCCGCCTGCCCCGCGCCCGCGTCGCGATAAAGCTGGCGCAGCGCATCGTCCATGTCGCCCAGGATCTGGTCGTTACAGATCGTGCGTTCCGTCGGGTTCAGATTGCCGTTGCCGCACCATGCCTGCGCCGCCGCAGGCGATGGCGCCAGCCCCAGCAGCGGCAGCGCCGCCAGGGCGAGTGCGCCGGCCAGTCTTGTTATCAATCCGTGCATGGCCCCGATCCCGACCCCCGATCGCTCGACAGCGCGAGGCAGGCGGCCCCGCGCGTGGTGTCAGTCGAACCTAGCGCGACCGTCCCGCGCAGCAAGGCCGCGCCGCGCGGATTGACAACGAACAGGCACGGGCGCGGCAGGCGCATGGCCTCAGTCCTGCGGTGCGATCTTGTCCTGCGTCCTCGTGTCGAAATCCGAGGCATCGTGACGCTCGTGCAGCTGCATGGCCGGATCGCCGAAGGACCGGTTGACCATGCGGCCCCGCCGCACCGCCGGTCGCGCGTCGATCGCCCTGGCCCAGCGCATCACATGGGTATAGCTCTCCACGTCCAGAAATTCGGCGGCGTCATAAAGCCGCCCGAGCACCAGCTGCCCGTACCACGCCCAGATCGCGATATCGGCGATGGTATACGCCTCGCCCGCGATATGGGTGGTCTGCGAAAGCTGCCGGTCCAGCACATCGAGCTGACGCTTGGCCTCCATCGAGAAGCGGTCGATAGGGTATTCCAGCTTGTCGGGGGCATAGGCATAGAAATGGCCGAACCCGCCGCCCAGATAGGGCGCGCTGCCCATCTGCCAGAACAGCCAGTTCAGGCATTCGGTCCGCGCCGCGGGCTCCTGCGGCAGCAGGGCGGAGAACCTCTCGGCCAGATAAAGCAGGATCGAGCCGGATTCGAAGATCCGGCGCGGGGGGCTGACGCTATGATCCATCAGCGCGGGTATCTTGGAATTCGGATTCACCTGCACGAAGCCGCTGCCGAACTGGTCGCCCTCGTTGATGCGGATCAGCCAGGCGTCGTATTCCGCGCCCTCGATGCCCATGGCCAGCAGCTCCTCCAGCATGACCGTCACCTTCACGCCGTTGGGCGTGGCCAGCGAATAAAGCTGGAACGGATGCGTGCCGACCGGCAGGTCCTTGTCGTGCGTCGGCCCGGCGATCGGGCGGTTGATGCTGGCGAACTGGCCGCCGCTTTCCGTTTCCCACTTCCAGACCTTGGGCGGGGTGTAGGATGATGCGTGCTCGCTCATGTCGGTTCCTTCTGTCGTCGCATTGCAATGGCTTTACCGGGTAATATGCGCGGCGCGGCGGCCACGGCAACGCCCTGGGCCTCCTCTGGCGCGCACACCCCCTTGTGCATCCCCTCTTGCATCGCGCCGCGCGCCCCTTCCGATCCATCCGTCCAGGAGGTCCGCGAACTTGCTCCGCGCGCTTTCACGGGCCGACGGGCGCGGTCGGGTGTGGGGACGAAAGGGGGCGAATGGGGGCACGGGCGTGCGGGAGACGCGCATCACAGGACGCGCCTATGTGTCCCGGCCCTCATCGCGATCATGGGGCCGCCCGCCCGCAGCCGGGTGCGCCGCGCCCAGCGCGGCCCGGCGGCGGGCGACCACGCGCACCATTATGGGCGCGCCGGTGATCACCAGGACGATACGGGTCAAATGGTGCACGATGACAAAACCCAGATCCGCCCCCGCCACGATGGCAAGCACCGTCATTTCCGCCTGCCCGCCGGGGGCGAAGGCCAGGAATGCCTCCACCGGATGCGCCAGCCCGGCAAGCACCACGATTTCGGTGATGGCGGCCGCCAGCAGCGCCAGGATCGCGACGAAGGCCACCCCCGACAGCACGTCGTGGCGCAGCTCCTGCAAGGTGACGCCGACGTAGTAGACGCCGATCCCCATGCCGATGAACAGCTGCGCGACCAGGATCGCCTCGGCCGGGGGGCGGAAGTGGATCACGCCCGACAGCGACAGGGCGGCCGTCACGATCATCGGCCCCAGGATCGAGGCGCCGAACAGGCGCAGACGCTCGCCCCCCTTCCAGCCGATCAGGGCCGCGGCCGTCATCAGCGCCATTTCCGCAGGCGGCAGGGTGGCGGCCGGGGCGCCGATCGGATTGCCCAACGTCGCGTCGAACATGCGCGTCATCACCAGCGGCGCCACCGACACGATGATCAGCACCCGCGTCGCATGGACCAGCGACAACGCCCGCACATCGCCGCCCGCAAGCTGGCCGAAGATCACCATGTCCTGCAGCCCGCCCGGCATCGCCGCGTAATAGGCGGTGATCGGGTCGAATTTGCACATGCGGGTGAAGAACGGCACGCCGATCGCCGCGATGATCAGGATATACGCCGGGATGAAGGCCACCGACAGCGTCATCTGCGGCAGCCGCGCGATGACCTCCGGCGTGATCGAAGCGCCGACCGCAACGCCCAGTATGGTACGCGCCGCCACAGAGACCACCCCCCATCCGCGCAGCGGCACCTTCAGCAGCGCCGCGATCAGGCAGGCGGTCATCGGCCCGAAGAGGAACGGCAGCGGCAGACCGGCAAGGCTGAACAACAGCGCCCCGCCCAGCGCCACCGCCAGGGTCTTGAGCCGGTTCGCATCGATCCACGTCACGCCGTTCTTCCCCGCGTCGCCCTCACCGCCGTTCCGCAATCTGTATACACATGGATACAACAGCGGCAAGGGCCCGCGTCGATCCCGGCGCCCGCGTGCCACCGCGCCCCGGCTCCGTGCCCCGGCTCCGTGCCCAGCCCTGTCCCGGGCTCGGCCCTGCCTCGCGCGCCCTGCCCTGCCCCGCTGCCCGCGCGGCGGCCCCCGCCGCCGAAATCGTAGGAATCGCCTGGGCGGCCGACGCCTGGTCATTTTTCAGAAAATTGCAACCTGCAATGATTTTTTGCACGGAAGCGTGTGCCAGACAGCACAACACACGGAACGAACGCTCAAGTCGCGGGTTAGAAGACCGAGAACACCGCCAACGCGGCACGCAGCAAGACCGAAGGAACCCCCGATGTACAGTATCTTCTACATGATCGGCGTCATTGTCGTCGTCCTCGCGCTCATTTCCCTCATCGCCTGATTTAAAGGAGTTCAAAATGTCAGACCCGACCCCGAACCACAAACCACAAACGACTGGCGAGAAAATCTCCGCATCGGCGAGCGAAGCCGCGAGCACCGTCAGCGACAAGGCACGCGAAACCGCATCCGCAGCCGCATCGCAGGCCCGGCAGCGCGCCGATGGCGCGAAGCAGGGCGTCGCCGACGAGGTTTCCAACGTGGCATCGGCCCTGCGCACGGCAGCAGGGGAATTGCGCGAGGGATCGCCGCAGGAACGCACCTTCGGGCAGATCGCCGAGGGGCTTGCCGATGCCTCCGACTCGATCCGCAACAAGGACCTCGGTGAAATGGCCAGCGACGTCAGCAATTTCGCGCGACGCAACCCGCTGGTGTTTCTGGGCGGCGCGGCGCTGCTCGGCTTTGCGGCAAGCCGCTTCGTCAAGGCATCGAGCCACCACGAGGACGCGCATACCAACATGCCCGACCTGCCGCGGTCGTCCACCGGGATGCCCCGCGGTCCGGCCAGTGCCTCGGCCAGTGCTTCGTCGACCAGTGCCTCGACCAGTGCTTCGGCCCGCCCGTCCTCGCCCGCCGTCAGCACCACGACCGGCGTCAGCCCGAAAGGAACAGTGTGATGAGCGATATTCATGAGAAATCGACAGGTGGCCTGCTGACCGAGGCCCTGACCCACGTGAGCGCCCTGGTGCGCAACGAGGTCGATCTGGCCCGCGCGGAAATCAGCGAAAACCTCAACCGTGCGGCGGTTGCCGTGGGCTTGCTCGTCGGCGCGCTCGTGCTGGCGCTGACGGCGCTGAACGTGCTGGCGGCCGCGCTGGTCGCCGCACTCGTCCGTCTGGGCATTCCCGACGGCTGGTCCGCGCTGATCGTGGGCGTTGTCCTGGCCGGTGTGGCCTTTGCGATGGTCGCCAAGGGCATCAACGACCTGAAACTGACCAGCCTGGCGCCCACCCGCACCAAAAAGAACATTCAACGCGACGCAGAAGCCGTCAAGGAGGCATACGATGCCAAGTGATACCCGTACTTCAGCAGAAATCGAACGCGATATCGAACAGGAACGCGCCGGGCTGACCGATACGCTGGAGGACCTGCAGGACAAGTTTTCCAGCGAGCGGATCATCCGCGAGATTTCCAACCAGTTCCGCGAGCATGGCGGCGATATCGGCCGCTCGGTCTCCAACGCGGTCAAGGAGAACCCCCTTGCGCTGACGCTGACCGGGGTGGGGCTTGCCTGGCTGATGTTCGGTCACGGCCCCCGTGCCGAGACGATTTCGCGCAAGATGCCGCGCCGCGGCGCCGATTTTTCCGGTGACTACGGCGATTACGCCACCCGCGACCGTTACGCCGTCGGCGACGGAATGGGCGGCGATGTCCACGGCGCGCCCTATGGCACGCCGGGCGACAGTTCCCGCAGCATGGGCGATCACATGTCCAGCACGGGCCAGTCGCTGCGCTCGGGCGCATCGCGCGTAGGCGACTCGGTCAGCGATGCCGGACATTCCGCGGCATCGGGCGTGGCGCGCGCGGGCCATTCGGTGAGCGCGGGCACCGCGCAGGCGGGCCGCTCGGTATCCGACACCGCGTCGCGCGCGGGCCATGCGGCGTCCGACAGCGCATCGCGGGCGGGCTCGGGCATCGCGAACGCCGGCCGCTCCATGGGGTCGGGCGTGTCCCACGCGGGCCAGTCGGTCTGGACCGGGATGTCGCAGGCGGGGTCGCGGGCCTCGGACGGGTGGCGCTCGGTGAAATCGGGCACCCGCCGCCGTGCCGAAAGCGCACGCGTCAGCGCGGGCCATCTGCGCGACCGCATCTACGAGGGCACGGAATCGCTGTCCGAAGAGGCACGCGCCCGCGTTATCGCCGCCCGGGAACAGGCCGTCGAGGCCCGCGCCGAGGCCGAGCGCCGCCTGCGCCAGGGCGCCGAAAGCGCGGCCGAATACTACGACGACCAGCCGCTGGTCGTGGGTGCGCTGGCGCTGGCGCTGGGGGCGGCCCTGGGCAGCGCCCTGCCCCATACCCGCCGCGAAGACGAGCTGATGGGCGAACATAGCGATCACCTCTATGCGGAGGCCGAGCGTATCTTCAACGAAGAGCGCGAGAAGGCGATGCGGGTGGCCGAGGCCGTGCGCGAAGAGGCAAGCGACATCGCGCGCGAAAAGCGCGATGAGCTCGACGAGCGCAAAAAGGCGATGGACGACGCCGCCCCGGGCGACCAGACCGCCGCAGAGGCTGCGAAGTCACAGGCGAAAGCCGCCGGTCGGCAGGCCAAGGAAGAAGTGAAATCCGCAGGGCAGCGCCTTGCCGATACCGCCAAATCCGAGGCCGACAAGCAGAACCTCGGCAAACCCAAGACGAGCTGAGGCCGCGGCCCCGCGGGGCCGCGCAACCACCCAGGGTCGGGGCGCGTACATTTGAACGCCCCGACCCTCGCAACGGAAGGAATCGACCATGGCCCGCGGCAGACACGCAGACAAACCGACCGAGATCCCCAAACCCGGCTGGAAAGACATCCTGCTGCGCGTCTGGGACGAAATCGGTAAGGATCACGTGGGTCTGATCGCAGCCGGTGTCGCCTTCTACGGTCTGCTGGCGCTGTTTCCCGCCATCACCGCCCTGATCGCGATCAGCGGGCTGGTCCTTCAGCCGCAGCAGATCATCAACCAGCTGAACCAGTATTCCAACCTGATGCCGCAGCAGGTGTCGCAGATCATCATCGATCAGGCGACCGCCGTGGCCGGGTCGCAGCAGGGCGGGCTGGGTCTGGCCGTGATCGTGGGTATCCTGCTGGCGCTCTACTCCGCCTCGAAAGGGATGCAGAGCCTGATGGAAGGGCTCAACGTCGCCTACGAAGAGGAAGAGACCCGCGGCTTTTTCAAGCGCTACCTCGTCACCTTCGCGCTGACGCTCTTCCTGATCGTGGGCATCATCATCGGCCTGACCTCGACGATGATCCTGCCGGTCGTGCTGTCGTTCCTGCCCTTCGGTCCGGCGATGGACACCGCGCTTGGCGGGCTCAGCTATGTGGTGCTGGCGCTGATGACGATCTTCGGGTTGAGCGTGCTCTACAGGTTCGGGCCCGACCGCGACGGCGCGAAATGGCGCTGGCTGACGCCGGGGTCGGTCCTCGCCTGCGTGATCTGGGTCGTGGCCTCCATCGGGTTTGCCTATTACGTCAGCCAGTTCGGCAGCTATAACAAGAGCTTCGGCACGCTGGCCGGTGCGATCGTGCTGCTGATGTGGTTGTGGATTTCCGCCTACATCGTGCTGATGGGCGCCGAACTGAACGCCGAGATCGAGGCCCAGACCAAGCACGACACGACCGTGGGCAAGCGCGAACCCATGGGTCAGCGCGGCGCCGAGAAGGCCGATAACCTTGGCGAGGCGCGCGGCGCCTGACGCGGGCGGACGGAAGTAAGGGGCGCGCCACACGACGCCGCCCGTCCCTTCCCGCCGCTGCCGACGCGGCCGTCGCCAAAGCGAAAGGCGTCCGGCTCTCAGGCGGCGGCGATGCTGCCCTCCGCGCCCGGTGCGCCCCCCTTTGGGCCCTCGTGTGCGCATCCATCCCGCAGGACGCGGCCCGCTATCGCGCGGCCCCGCGCACACCTCCCGCCCCTCAACCCACCGTTCCCCGCCCCACAACCAACCGTTCAAGGAGATCTCATGGACCTGATCCGCATCATCATCGCCATCCTGCTGCCGCCGCTGGGCGTTTTCCTGCAGGTGGGCTTCGGCAAGCATTTCTGGCTGAACATCCTGCTTACGCTTCTGGGGTATATCCCGGGCATCGTGCACGCCGTCTATATCATCGCCAAGAAATGACCCCGCCCGATCCGCGCGACCGGCGCGCCACCCTCGCCGGGGCCGACCGCGCGCTCGACCCGCGCGCCGCGCAGGAGCTGCGCCGACTGGACCGGCTGGCCCAGCTGCTGGACAGCCGGTTCCGCATCCCCGGCACGGGCATTCGCTTCGGCCTCGACGGTCTCATCGGCCTGGTACCGGGACTGGGCGATCTTGCAACGCTCGCGCCGTCTGCGTATCTGCTGGTACAGGCCAACCGGCTGGGGGTCTCGAAAGCCACGATGCTGCGTATGGCGGGCAATACCGGCATCGATTTCGCGATCGGTGCGGTGCCGCTGCTGGGCGACATCTTCGATATTGGATTCAAGGCCAACAACAGGAACGTGGCGCTGCTGCGCGCGGATCTGGAAAACCGGACAGCACGGGCGTCATCCCCCCGCCCCTGATCGCGCCCGGACGACACGAAAGGCACCGACGGCATGGTGATGGCGATAGTGGAAACCCTCCTGTGGCTTTTGACCGTTGCCTGCCTGGCCGTTTCGATCGCCCCTTTTCTTCCGACGCATGAATGGTGGGTCAGGATGTGGGATTTTCCGCGCATCCACATCGCGCTTGCCGCCGCCGCGGGGGCGGTTGCGGGCTTTGCCCTCCTGCGCGATTTCGGGCTGCTGGCGCCGGTGCTGCTGTCGCTCGTCACGCTCTATCAGCTTTACAAGGTGCTGCCCTACAGCCCTTTCGTGACGAAGGAGATCACGCTGATCGACCCGCCCGACTCGTCGCGGCTGATCCGCCTGATGGCTTCCAACGTGCTGATGGAAAACACCCGGCACGACAAGATCGCCGCCCTGATCGAGAGCGAGGATCCCGACATCCTGCTGCTGATGGAAACCGACGCCACCTGGCATGAGGCGCTGCGCGAGGTGCTGGCGCGCTACGACACGGTGCTGGCCCGCCCGCAGGACAATTACTACGGCATGATCTTCGCCACCCGGCTGCGCGTGACCGAAGCCGAAATGCTGGATCTCGAAGACGACGACACCCCCACCCTCTATGCCGAGATGAAGGCCCCCGACGACACGATATTCCGTTTTGTCGGGCTGCACCCCCGCCCGCCGGTCCCCGGCGAAGACACCGACGAGCGGGATGAGCTGATCCGCAAATCCGCCACCTTCGCGCATGATTCCGATGTGCCCGTCATCAGCATGGGCGATTTCAACGATGTCGCCTGGTCGCCCACGGCGCAGAAATTTCGCGAATACGGCGGCTATCTGGACCCGCGGATCGGGCGGGGGCTGATTTCAAGCTTTGACGCGAACCATGCGCTTTTGCGCTTTCCCATCGACCAGCTCTATCTGACGCCGCGGGTGGGGCTGGTGTCCTTCAGGCGCGGGCCGAACGTCGGCTCGGACCATTTCCCGATGTTCGCCGAGGTCTGGATACACGACGGCACGGTGACCACCGCCGCCGAGGCCGGACCGATCGACGAGGATATCCCCGGCGTGTCCTAGGTGCCCTAGCCCTGGGCGTCGCTGCCCGTGGCGTTCCGGTAATGGCGCGCGAACATGGCCGACATGGCGTCGCGCGACAACGGCGCATCGGGTTGCGCCTGCGCGGCATGCCGGATTTCGGGCGGCAGCGTCCGGCCGCGCGTCCTGAGCAGGGCGGCCATGAACCCCGCGTCGAATTCGGGGTGCGGCTGCACGCTCAGGATATGGCTGCCATAGGCGATCCCGGCATAGCGGCATTTGTCGGAATGCATGAAGACCCGCGCCTCGGGCGGCAGATCGACCACCTGGTCCTGATGCCAGGCCATCAGCGTCAGCGGCGCCTTCAGATCGCCTTCATAGCGCTGACGATAGACGACCCAGCCCTGATCCGATTTCTCGACCTTGCCGCCCAGCGCCTGCGCGATGATCTGATGGCCAAAGCAGATCCCGACCAGCGGCCTGCGCGCCGCATCGAGGCGGCGGATGAAATCCTCCAGCGGGGGGATCCAGGCGTGCGGCTCGTAGGCGCCGAAGCGGGAGCCGGTGATCAGCCAGCCGTCGGCGTCATCCACCGATGTCGGCATCTCGCCGTGCAGCACTTTCCAGGTGGTGGTGGTGAAACGGCCCACAGGCAGCAGGGCCGCGCACATGCTGTCGTAGTCGCCATGTTCCGCGCGCAGCTCTTCCGGCGCCTCGCCGGTTTGCAGAATGCCGATATGCATCAAACGTCCCTTGGTTTGCGCAGCAAATTGATGATGGTGGCCAGCGCATTCACGTCGGGGCTGCCCCCCCGGCCGCACCCTGGAAAGATCACCATCGGCAAGGTCGAGACCCCCGGAGCGGATACAAAGCGCGCAATGCCCAGATCGTCAAGGCTGAGCGTGCAGGAAGCCCGTCAGATCCCCAACCTGTCGCGCAGACCGTACCACCACGATCCGGCGACGGAATAGGGCACGCGAAAGCTGCGCCCGCCGGGGAACGGATACCAGGGCAGGCTGGCGAAGACGTCGAACCGGGTCAGATCGCCATGCACGGCCTCCGACAGGATGCGGCCGAACAGATGCGATCCGGTGACGCCGTGGCCCGAATAGCCATGCGCGAAATAGATGTTATCCCCCAGACGGCCCATCTGCGGGATGCGGGTGAAGGACAGGGCGAAATTGCCGCTCCAGGCATAGTCGACCCTTGCGCCCTTCATCTGCGGGAACACATGCTCCATCGCGGGGCGCAGCTTGGCCTCGATGTCGCGCGGGTCGGCGCCGCCATAGACCGTGCCGCCGCCGAACAGCAGCCGCTTGTCGGCGGACAGGCGGTAATAGTCGAGGATATAGCGCAGATCCTCGACACAGAGATCGGTGGGCAACAGCGCATCGGCGCGCGCGGCGCCCAGGGGCTCTGTCGCCATGACCTGCGTGGACACCGGCATGACCCGCGCCGCCAGCCTGGGCTCCACCTGCCCCAGATAGGCGTTGCCGCACAGGATCAGCACCTTGCAATGCACCGTGCCGCCCGGCGTGCTCAGAACCGGCGTGGGCCCGTGTTCGATATAGGTGACGGGGGACATCTCATGGATGGTGCCGCCCAGTTTCTCAATGGCGGCGGCCTCTCCCAGGGCCAGGTTCAGCGGGTGCATGTGCCCGCCCGAGCGGTCGATCATGCCGCCCGCATAGACATCGCTGGCCACGTGGCCCCTGACGGCGGCGGCATCCAGCATCTCATGATCGTCCATCCCGTGCCTGCGCCACAGCGCCTGCTTGGCCTCCAGCTCTTTCATCTGCTTGCCGGTATAGGCGGTGAACAGGTTGCCGGGCTTGAGATCGCAGGCGATGGCATGGCGGTCCACGAAACCGCGGATGATGCCCGCGCCTTCCTGCACCATGCGCCCGACCTTGGCGGCCAGATCGGGGCCATAGGTGGTCTCGATCTTCTGCAGGCTGGCGTTCAGCCCGTTGACCACCTGCCCGCCGTTGCGCCCCGACGCGCCCCAGCCGACGCGCGCCCCCTCGATCACGGTGACCTTATGGCCCTTTTCCGCCAGATGCAGCGCCGTCGACAGGCCCGAATAGCCCGCACCCACCACGCAGATATCCGCATCCACCCGCCCCGCGACGGCCGGACGTTCGGGCGCGGGATTAGCGCTTGCGGCATAATAGCTGCCCGGATAGGCCCCCGTCCCCGCATAGGGATGGGCGGCGCCGGTCGTCGCGGTCATCAGACGATCTCCAGGTAGCTGAGATATTCGAAATCGGTCACCCGACGCGCAAAGACCGCCTGTTCCTGTTCCTTGCACTCCACGAACATGGATATCAGCCGCTCGGGCAAAAACCGGCGCACCAGGGGCGAGGCGTCGAAGACATCCGTGGCCGAGGCCCAGTCGGGCATCAGCTCCTCCAGCTTCTGGCGATAGGCGTTGCCGGTGATGGGCGCGGGCGGCGGGGTCGCATCCTCGATCCCCGACAGCGCCGCGCCGAGGATGGCGCAAAGCACCAGATAGGGGTTGGCATCGGCGCCCGCGACGCGATGCTCGATCCGTCGGGCGGTCGGGCTGCCGCCGGGGATGCGGATCGCGGCGGTGCGGTTTTCATAGCCCCAGCACATCGCCGTGGGGGCATGGGCGCCCGGCTGCAACCGTCGATAGGAATTCAGATGCGGCGCGAACAGCACCGTGCTGTCGCGCATCGCGGCCATCAGCCCCGCCACCGCATGCAACAGCGTGTCGCTGCCCTTCTCGGTGCCATCGCTGAAGACATTCACCCCCTTCTTGTCGAGCAGGCTGAAATGCACGTGAAAGCCGCTGCCCGCCCTGTCGCCATAGGGTTTCGCCATGAAGCTGGCGGCAAAGCCATGCGCGCGGGCGGTGCGGCGCACGATCTCCTTGAAGAAGACCGCATCGTCGGCGGCGCGCAGCGCATCGTCGACATGCAGCAGGTTGATTTCGAACTGACCGGGGCCGTTTTCCGCGATCGC
The DNA here is from genome assembly GCF_052826345.1 of Brevirhabdus sp. Taxonomy (NCBI): domain Bacteria; kingdom Pseudomonadati; phylum Pseudomonadota; class Alphaproteobacteria; order Rhodobacterales; family Paracoccaceae; genus Brevirhabdus; species Brevirhabdus sp. The sequence continues at coordinate 15,065 of NZ_JBRBUA010000060.1, forward strand.
GGCATCCGCCGGGATCTGCTGCGCCGCGCAGGCCGCATAGACGTCGTTCAGAAAATCGTCGAATTGATCCAGTTCCGACAGCGACAGCACCGAGTCACGCTCCAGATGGCGGCCGGTCAGCGGCGAGACGGGCGCCTTTGGCCTGCGGCCGCTGGGATCGAACAGGTAAAACTCCAGCTCCGTCGCGATGACGGGGACCAGCCCGCGCTCGGAATAGCGGTCCAGGATCGCGGCCAGCGCGCGGCGCGGATCGCCCATGAAGGGCGCGCCGCTTTCCTCCTGCATCCACAGCGGATAGAGCGCGGCGCCCGGGCCCATCGGCAGGGGCCCGCGCCCGGTCCATTCGCAAATGCCGTCGGCGTCGCCCGATTCGAACACCAGCCCGCTGCCCTCGATATCCTCGCCCCAGATGTCCACGCCGCAGACCGACAGCGGCATCCGCACCGCGCCATCCGCGATCTTCTCGGCCGCATCCGCGGGCAGGCGCTTGCCGCGCAACGTGCCGTTCAGATCGCAGACCGCCGCAAAGGCGCGCCCCGCGGAGGGCGCCGACGTCGCGGGGGGATCTGTCTTGTCGACACTCACTTTTCAAGCCCTTTTTGTGATAGCATTTTTTGGGACGGTATACCTTTGTTACCGCCTGTCAAGCTGCTAGCCTGCCGTCGGAGCCCGCCAAACCGGCCCCCCGCAGCACACGAGAACCACCACGAAACCCCGCGATGAACAAGCCGCTGAACCATCCGACGCTGAACCTGCCCCCCGTCGCCGCCATCGCGGGCGAAACGGCGCAGGAGTGCGCCTATCGCAGGCTGCGGCACGCGCTGATGGTGGGCGCGATCCCGCCCGGTCGCCCGCTGACGATCCGCGGTCTGGCAGCGGTTTTCGGGCTCAGCCCGACCCCCGTGCGCGAGGCGCTGCGGCGCCTGTCCTCGGAAAACGCGCTGAGCGTTCTGGGCAACCGCCGCATCCAGGTCGCGCCGATGACCGCCCAGCGCTTCGAAGAGCTGGTGTCGCTGCGCTGCACGGTCGAGGCTCACGCCGCCGAACGCGCGATTTCCTATGTTTCCGATGCATTGATCGAAGCGCTGAGCGCGCTTGACCAGCGCCTCGACGCCGCCATCGCGGCACAGGATTACGACCGGATCGCGATCCTGAACCAGCGCTTTCACAGCAGCATCTACCGTGCCAACCCGCATGAGGTGGCGATGCCGCTGGTCGAAAGCATCTGGCTGCAACTCGGTCCCTTCAACCGGGTCGCGGCGCATTACATCTCCGAGCATTATCTGGTCGACCGCCACGCGGAAATACTCGACGCGATGCGCGCGCGCGATCCGATCGCGATCTCCGTCGCGGTCGAGGCCGACATCCGCGACGGGGTCGGCCGCATGGGCCGCACCGCCTTGCGCAAGATCCTTGGCGGCGAAAATCCCGGGCCGACCGCAAACTGACGCAATTTGTGATATCTTTTGGGGACAGGACACCGCCAAACCGACCGCCCCATATCCGCTCCGATCGAAAGGACACCCTTCATGGCACTGGAAGATGCGCAGACACAGGCCGACCTGGCCTTCACCCGAAACGACCCACGCGGGCTGGCGTTCGAGAACGCCTTCGGCGGCGCGACGTCGTTCCTGCGCCGCCGCTATACCAAGGATCTCGCCGGGGTCGATCTGGCGATCACCGGCATCCCCTTCGATCAGGCGGTCACCAACCGCCCCGGCACCCGGCTGGGCCCGCGCGCCATTCGCGAGGCCAGCACGCTGCAACCGTATGACCCGCCCTACGGCTGGGGTTTCGACCCGCTGTCGGAATTCGCCGTCGTCGATTACGGCGACATGCCCTTCGACTATGCCCGCACGCCCGCCTTTCCGCAGGCGGTGACGGACCATATCACCCGCATCCTCGACAGCGGTGCGGCCAGCATCACGCTGGGCGGCGATCACTACATCAGCTTTCCGATCCTGCGCGCCTATGCGGCCAAATTCGGTCCGCTCTCGCTGATCCAGTTCGACGCGCATTCCGACACCTGGCCCGATGACGATTTCGGCCGGATCGACCACGGCACGATGTTCTACAAGGCGATCAAGGAAGGGCTGATCGACCCCGCGCGCTCGGTTCAGGTGGGCATTCGCACGACCAACCCCGACACGATGGGCGTGCACACCATCGACGCGCGGGAGGTGCACGAAAGCACCCCCGCCGCCATCGCGCAAAAGATCAAGGGCATCGTCGGCAACGCCCGCGCCTATCTCACGTTCGACATCGACGCGCTCGACCCGGCTTTCGCGCCGGGCACCGGCACACCGGTCTGGGGCGGGCTGGCCAGCTGGCAGGCCGCCGCGATCCTGCGCGATCTGGCCGGCATCAATCTGTTGGGGGGCGACGTAGTCGAGGTCTCGCCGCCCTTCGACGCGGGCGGCGCCACCGCCGTCGCGGGCGCACATGTCGCGATGGAAATCCTGTGCCTCTGGGCCTGGACCCGGCGCAAGCCCGGCTGAGCCGCCGCCTCCCGCCTCCCGGCGGGCGGCTTCTTCTTGGAAAAATACTCTCCCGCCGAAGGCGCCCGCCGTTGCCTGATCGCGGCTCCTTGAGTCCGGCTCCTCAGCCCGCGGGATCATCCCCCACGCGCACCAGCTGTTTGCCGAAATTGCCGCCCTCCAGCAGGTCGAGGAACGCCTGCGGGGCGGCGTCCAGCCCTTCGGCCACCGATTCGCGGTAGGTGACCCGGCCATCGCGAACCATCGGCCCGACATCTTGCAAAAAGGCGGGCAGCCGGTCGAAGTGGTCGAAGATGATGAACCCCTGCACCCGCAGCCGCTGCGTCAGGATCGTGCGCCAGACCCTGGGCAGCGGCATGGCATCGGCCAACCCCTTGCCCGAATACCAGGCGATCATGCCGCAGAGCGCGATGCGCCCGCCCACGTTCATCGCGGGGATCACCGCCTCCAGCGTCTTGCCGCCGACGTTTTCGTAATAGACATCCACCCCCGCGGGCGCGGCCTCGGCGATGGCCTTTTGCAGCGCCTCGGCGTCCAGCGCGTGGTGGTCGAGGCAGAGGTCGTATTGCAGATCCTTCTCGGCAAAGGCGCATTTTTCGGCGCCGCCCGCCACGCCGATCACATGCATCCCCTTCTGCTTGGCCAGCTGCCCCACAAGGCTGCCGACCGCGCCCGTCGCGGCCGACACCACGATGGTTTCGCCCGACTGCGCCTGCGCGATGTCATTGAGCCCCACCCAGGCGGTGTGCCCCGGCATCCCCAGCACGCCCAGCGCGGTGGAAATCGGCGCGATGGCGGGATCGATCTTGCGCACGCCGGTGCCATCCGACAGCGCGTGGCTGGACCAGCCGAAGCCCCCCATCACGATGTCGCCCCTGGCGAAATCGCCGTTGCGGCTGTCGATGACCTCGGCCACGCAGGCGGCCTCCATCGTGTCGCCGATGGCGACGGGTTTGGCATAGGATTTGCTGTCGTCCATCCGTCCGCGCATGTAGGGGTCCAGCGACAGCCAGATCACGCGCGCCAGGAACTGGCCGTCCTGCGGCCTGGGCAGCGGGCCGGACTCGAGCCGGAAATTGTCGGTACTCGGCGTGCCCTGGGGCCGCGATGCCAGCACGATACGGCGCAGTTGATCGCTCATTGGACTTGTCCTTTTGCAGTGGCGTTGCCTGTTGACCTAAGCGCCGCGCACGCGATTGCCAAGCGGCCGCGCCGGCGCGCTCAGATCCCCTCGCCCTTGACCGCCTGCATGCAGACATGGGTGGAGGTGCTCGACACATGCGGAAGATTGGAAATCACCTCTCCCAGCACACGGCGGTAGGCGGCGATGTCGGGAGTGCGGATTTTCAGCAGATAATCGAACGCCCCCGCGATCATGTGGCATTCCTCGATCTCGGGCACGTCCGAAACGGCGAGGTTGAACGCCCGCAGGGCCTTTTCGGTGGTGTCCAGCAGGCGCACCTCGGCAAAGGCGATGTGGTCAAGCCCCAGTTTCGTGTAATCCAGCACCGCGCGGAACCCCTGGATATAGCCCTCTTCCTGAAGCCGCTTGACGCGGACCTGGCACGGGCTTTTCGACAGGCCCACGCGGCGGGCCAGATCCGTCACCGGCAGGCGGCCATCCTGACTGAGGATATCGAGAATCTTCAGGTCATATCGGTCCAGTGGGTCCGTTCTTGCCGTGCGATCCGCCATCTTGTCCTGCGTTCGATGAAAACTTAGGGGCGATAGCCCGAAAAAAGATGAAATTCGGGCAACCGGCCCGAAGAAGGAGGAATATATAGTCATTGACCCATCCGCAAGGACATAGCCATGCGCCCTTTGCCTGATCTGCGTGCCGCCATCCGTTCCGTCCACCGTCAGCCCGAGGAGGCCGCGCTGGCGCGGCTGCGCGAGGTGGCGCCCGACGCCGCCCTGCGGCAGGCCGCCGGTCGGCGCGGCGCCGCGCTGGTGCGCCACATCCGCGCCGATGCCGATCCGGGGCTGATGGAGGTCTTTCTGGCCGAATACGGCCTGTCGACGGATGAGGGCATCGCGCTGATGTGCCTGGCCGAAGCGCTGCTGCGCGTGCCCGACCCCGAAACCATCGACGCGCTGATCGAGGACAAGATCGCCCCCTCGGCCTGGGGGGCGCATCTGGGGCATTCGTCCTCCTCGCTGGTCAATGCCTCCACCTGGGCGCTGATGCTGACGGGCAAGGTGCTGGAACGCGACCGGGGCACCGGGATGGCGGCCGCGCTGCGCGGCGCGGTCAAGCGGCTGGGCGAGCCGGTGATCCGCACCGCCGTGGGCCGCGCGATGCGCGAGCTGGGCCAGCAGTTCGTGCTGGGCGAAACCATCGAGGATGCGGTCCGGCGCGGGCGCGACCGGGCGAAACGCGGCTATACCTATTCCTACGACATGCTGGGCGAGGCCGCGATGACCGCCGCCGATGCCGATGGGTTCTTCGCCTCTTACGCCGATGCCATCGACCGGCTGGCACGGCACGCGGGCAAGGGCGACATCCGCAGCAATCCGGGCATTTCGATCAAGCTGTCGGCGCTGCATCCCCGCTATGAGGCCGCGCAGGCCGAACGCGTGATGACCGAACTGGTGCCGCGCGTGCTGCATCTGGCGCAGGCCGCGCGGCGTGCCAACATGGGCCTGAACATCGACGCCGAGGAAGCCGACCGCCTGGATCTGTCGCTCGACGTGATCGAGCGGGTGTTGCGCGACAGCTCGCTCGAGGGCTGGGACGGTTTCGGCGTGGTGGTGCAGGCCTACGGCAAGCGCGCGCTGCCGGTGATCGACTGGCTGCACGCGTTGGCCGAGCGGCTGGACCGGCGCATCATGGTCCGGCTGGTCAAGGGCGCCTATTGGGACACGGAAATCAAACACGCCCAGGTCGAGGGGCTGGCCGGTTTTCCCGTCTTTACCCGCAAGCCCGCCACCGATGTGTCCTTCCTGTGCTGCGCCCAGCGCCTGCTGGACCTGCGCGACCGCATCTATCCGCAATTCGCCACCCACAACGCCCATACCGTCGCCTGCGTGCTGGAAATGGCGGGCAGCGACACGCGCAGCTTCGAGTTCCAGCGCCTGCACGGCATGGGCGAGGCGCTGCATGACGCCGTGCTGACCCGCGAAGGCACGGCCTGCCGGATCTACGCCCCCGTCGGCGCGCATCGCGATCTGCTGGCCTATCTGGTGCGCCGCCTGCTGGAAAACGGGGCGAATTCATCTTTCGTCAACCAGATCGTGGACGAGACCATCCCCCCCGAACAGGTCGCCGCCGACCCTTTCGACCAGCTGGACCAAAGCGCGGATCTGCCCGCCGCGGTGCAGATGCCCGCGGCGCTGTTTCGCGGGCGGCGCAACAGCCGCGGCTGGGATCTGAGCGATCCGTTAACGCTAGCCGATCTGGACGGCGCCCGCGCCGAGTGGCGCGGGCATCAATGGCAGGCCGCGCCGCTGCTGGCCTGCGACGCGCAGCCCGCGCCCGAGGTCGCGCAGGTGCAAAACCCCGCCGATCCCGGCGATATCGTGGGGCAGCTCGCCCTGGCCTCGGCCGAGGACGCGGCCGCGGCGGCGAGCGCGGCGCAGCCATGGGCCGCCCCCCCGGCCGAGCGCGCGGCGGTGCTGCGCCGTGCATCGGATCTTTACGAAGAGGCGCACCCCCAGATCTTTGCCCTGCTGGCGCGGGAGGCCGGAAAGGGCCTGCCCGACGCGGTGGCCGAACTGCGCGAGGCCGTCGATTTCCTGCGCTACTACGCCAATGAGGCCGAACGACTGGTTGAGGGCGCGGCGGATGACGCGGCGCTTGGCGCGGTCAGCTGCATATCGCCCTGGAACTTCCCGCTCGCGATTTTCACCGGACAGATCGCCGCCGCGCTGGCGGCGGGCAATGCCGTTCTGGCCAAACCGGCGGAAGCCACGGGGCTGATCGCCCATCTTGCCACCGGCCTGCTGCACCGCGCGGGCGTGCCACGCGCCGCGCTGCAACTGCTGCCGGGGCATGGCGCGACGGTGGGTGCCGCGCTGTCCGCCCACCCCGACACCGCCGCCATGGCCTTCACCGGCTCGACCGCCACCGCCCAGGCCATCCACCGCAGCCTGGCGCGCCATGCGGCCCCCCACGCGCCGCTGATCGCGGAAACCGGCGGGTTGAACGCGATGATCGTGGACAGCACCGCCCTGCCCGAACAGGCGATCCGCGATGTGGTCATGTCGGCCGTCCGCTCGGCCGGGCAGCGCTGTTCGGCGCTGCGCATCCTCTACGTGCAGCGCGACATCGCCGAAAGCTTCACCGCCATGTTGAAAGGCGCGATGGACGAGCTGTCGCTGGGCGATCCCTGGCGGCTGGACACCGACATCGGCCCGGTGATCGACGACGCGGCACGCCGCAAGATCGAGGATCACATCACCGCCGCCCGTCAGGACGGCCGCCTGCTGCACCGCGTCGAGGCGCCCGCGCGCGGGTATTTCGTGCCGCCCTCCCTGCTACGCGTCGATGGCATCGAGGATCTGGAACAAGAGATCTTCGGCCCGGTCCTGCATCTGGCCACCTATCGCGCGGAGGATCTGGACCGCGTCGTCGATGCGATCAACGCCAGCGGCTACGGGCTGACCTTCGGGCTGCACAGCCGCATCGATGACCGCGTCGAGCAGGTGTCCGAGCGTATCAAGGCCGGCAACGTCTATATCAACCGCAACCAGATCGGCGCGGTCGTCGGATCGCAGCCCTTCGGGGGCGAAGGGCTTTCGGGCACCGGCCCCAAGGCGGGCGGGCCGCATTACGTCGCGCGGTTCCGCGCGGTGGCGCCGGTGCGCCATGAGGCCCCCGAGGCGGACACGCGGGTTGACCGCGTCGCCCTGGCCCGCGCGCTGGAGGATGCCGATCTGCCGCATACCCCGGCGCTCTCCACCATCACCCTGCCGGGACCGACGGGCGAATCCAACCGGCTGACGGTGCTGGGGCGCGGCACGGTGCTGTGTCTGGGCCCGACCGCCAGGGATGCGCTGGCACAGGCGCGCATCGCCCGCGCCGCCGGGTGCCAGCCGGTCGCGGTCGCGCCGGGACTGCGGGCGGATCAGGGGCTGGATGGGACCGTCGATCCGGCATGGCTGTCGGGGCTGACCCCGCTGGATCTGGTCGTATGGTGGGGGGACGACGCGACCGCGCGCGCCCTGCGCATCGCGCTGTCGGACCGGGAGGGCGCGATCGTGGGCCTCGTCACCGGGCACGACCTGTCGGCGCGCTGCCGTCAGGAACGCCACATCTGCATCGACACCACGGCGGCGGGCGGCAACGCCTCGCTGCTGGCCGCCAGCAGCTAGGGGGCGACTCGTCTCAGCGCCTTGTGCCGCGCCGCCATCTCGCGCGCAGGCCGTGCGCGCCCGCGTCCTTTGGGGGCAGGACCGGCCCGTCGGTCTGCCCCACCCGGTCGTGGCGCGCGAAGGCCGCGCCCGCCACGCGATTCCACAGGTTCAGCGACAGGCGCCACACGACAAGCAGCCCCACGACGATCACCGCCAGAATGGACCACAACAGCCAGTTGATCCCGCCCGCATCCGGCCCCGCCACGGCCCAGACCTTGGTGGCGTTGGGATAGATGCTCAGCCACTCGTTGCGCCAGCCGTAATGGCGGATGGCGACCCATTGCGGGTTCGCCGCGGTCGAGCGCAGGTCGGCGGCCTCGGTTTGCAGATTGGAACTGTCGAGCTTGAAATAGGGCGGCCAGCCCCAGCCCGTGTCCTCGTTGCGGTAGACCATCGTGCTGCCGTCGGCCATCTTGGTATTGATGAAGCGCACGTCGCGGTTGATCTGGGCGCTGGCCCCGCCGTCCGCCGCCGCCCAGAAAATCGAGTTGCGGCCGAAATCGACCCGGCGCACCTCGGTATCGGTGATCCGCACGATATCGACCTGCGGCAGCGTGTAGTGCAGGAAGCCCCCCACAATGATCGCGATCAGACCCAGCAATCCCCATTTCACATAGCGCATCGTGTTCTTCCTCAGGTTCCGCTGGTTGCCATTATGACGACCGTGACCAGCACCACGGGCGCGCCGTAGATCCAGGGGATCAGACGGCGGTGCAGGCGCCTTTCATAGACGGCCAGCCGCTCCCGCACAAAGGCGTCGCGCGCATTGGGGTGCCAACCCCGGCTTGTCCGGAGCTTGTCGGCGAACTCGTCTTCCAGCCGCTCCTTCTTTCCGCTGCGAAAATACAGAAAGACAGGCAGGTAAAGGGCGCTCAGAAACCCCAGCAGAACGGCATAGACCCGCAACAGCGCCATCACACCCCCGATCGCCCGCGATAGGCAGGGCGCGCGACAGCGGCGCGCCCTTTCATTGTCGTTACAAATATCCCTGCGCGGCGCGAAAACAACCGCCCGGGCCCGCGGTTTAGCCCACCACGTTGAAATCGGGCCCGTAGGGATAGCCGGTGATATTTTCCGCGCCGTCCTCGGTCACGATCAGGATGTCATGTTCGCGGTAGCCACCGGCGCCGGGCTGGCCCTCGGGGATGGTCAGCATCGGCTCCATGCTGATGACCATGCCGGGCTCCAGCACCGTGTCGATATCCTCGCGCAGCTCCAGCCCGGCCTCGCGGCCGTAGTAATGCGACAGCACGCCAAAGGAATGCCCATAGCCGAAGCTGCGGTATTGCAGCAGGTCACGCTCGGCGAAAAAGGCGTTCACGCCCTGGGTGATCTCGGCGCAGCTGGCGCCCGGCCTGATCAGTGAAATGCCCAGCTCATGCGCGCCGACGTTGGCCGCCCAGACCCTGGCCGAAGCGTCATCGACCGCGCCCACGAACAGCGTGCGTTCCAGCGCGGTGTAATAGCCCGAGATCATCGGAAACGTGTTCAGCGACAGGATATCGCCGTGCTGCAAGGCCCGTGCGGTGACCGGGTTATGCGCGCCGTCGGTGTTCAGCCCGGATTGGAACCAGACCCAGGTGTCGCGGTATTCGGCATCGGGAAAGCGCTTGGCGATGTCCAGCTCCATCGCGTCGCGCCCGGCCATCGCCACGTCGATTTCGCGCGCGCCCTCGCGCACTGCGTCGCGGATGGCATAGCCGCCGACGTCGGCCACGGCGGCGCCCGCGCGGATCAGCGCGATCTCGGCGGGGGATTTGTGCATCCGCTGACGCATCGTGGCAGGCGCCAGATCGAGCGTTTCGGCGGGGGCGAGGAAAAGCTTCAGCTTTTCGAGCTGCGCGACGGACAAATGATCGCCCTCGAACCCGACGCGGCCGCCCGTACCCGTGACCGAGGCGATCGCGCGCCAGTAGTTGTCGCGCTTCCAGTCGGTGTAGGTGATGTTGTCCCCGTGACAGCGCCGCCACGGCTGGCCCGCGTCGATGCCGGCCGAAATCGTCACGCAATCGCGCGCGGTCACCACGCAGGCATAGGGCCTGCCGAACGCGCAATAGAGAAAGCCGGAATAATAGGCGATGTTGTGCATCGAGCTCAGCACGACGGCATCCGCGCCCTCTTGCGACATGATCTGCCGCAGGCCCTTCAGCCGGGCCTCGTATTCGGCGCCGTCGAAGGGCAGCGGTGCCTTCTCGCCGTTGTGGAAACGATAGTATTCTGCTCTGGTATCGATCATTTCGACCTCCGTCTTGGACGGGCCCGCGCCGCGTCCTCAAAAGGTCCCGGCGTTCAGGACGGTATGCAGCGCCCTTGCGAGGGGAAATCGTAAGGACAGGCGACGCCATCGCCTTGCGCTGATCCCGCATAGCGCCCGATGCGGGCCTCGGGCAAGGTATTTCGACGCAAGACCGGAGGATGACATGCGACAGGGGCCGCGAAACACGATCACCGATGTGGCGGGGCTGCGCGTGGGGCAGGCGCATGATGCGGCGCTGCGTTCCGGCGTGACGGTGCTGACCGCCGATGCGCCCTTTACCGCGGGGGTGCATGTGATGGGCGGCGCGCCCGGCACGCGGGAAACCGACCTGCTGGCCCCCGACCGGCTGGTGCAGCAGGTGGATGCGCTGGTGCTGTCGGGCGGCTCGGCCTTCGGGCTGGATGCGGCCTCGGGGGTGGCGGATGCGCTGCGCTGCGCCGGGCGCGGCTTTGCCGTGGGCGATCAGCGGGTGCCCATCGTGCCCGCCGCGATCCTGTTCGATCTGGGCAATGGCGGCGACAAGGCGTGGCGCAAGAGCCCCTATGCCGCGCTTGGTGCCGCGGCGCTGGAGGCTGCCGACACCGAGGTGCGCCTGGGCACCGCGGGCGCGGGCTATGGCGCCGCGACGGCGGATCTGAAGGGCGGGATCGGGTCGGCCTCCTGCGTGCTGCCGGGGGGTGCCACGGTCGGCGCGCTGGTGGCGGTCAACGCGCTGGGCAGCGCCTGCGTGCCGGGCACCCGGCATTTCTGGGCCGCCCCGTTCGAGATCGACGCTGAATTCGGCGGCCTGGGTCCGGCACCCGCAACGCCCCTGCCATTCCCGCCCCGGCTCAAGGGCGGGCCGGACAACGGCCGCGGGCAGGCCACCACCATCGCCATTGTCGCCACCGATGTGGCGCTCAACCAGGCGCAATGCACGCGGCTGGCCATTGCGGCGCATGACGGAATGGCCCGCGCGCTGGTGCCGTCGCACACGCCCTTCGACGGCGATCTGGTCTTTGCCGCGGCCACGGGCGCCCGCCAGCCGGAGGGCGGCGATGCCGCGCTGCTTTTGCTCGGGCACGCCGCCGCCTGCTGCCTGTCGCGGGCCATCGCGCGCGGCGTCTATGAGGCAAGCGCGATGGCGGGCGACCAGATGCACAGCTGGCAGACCCGCGACTGACGCGGCAAGCGGCGCGACAACGCATCCCGCCACCATGCAGGCCCGCCCCCTCCCGGAAGGCGCGCGGGAAAGGCGGGCGGCTAGGGTGCGGCCAGCAAGACCTCGACCAGATCGCTGTCGGGATCGGCCAGCGGCGCGATCACGTCGAAATGGTGGCGCCCCGGCGCGATATGCAGGCGGGCGTGGCGCCAGGCCTGATCCAGCCACATCGCCTGATCCAGAAAGGCCGGGCGTTCCTCGGCCCCGACCCAGACGGTCACGGCCATGTCGCGCGGCGCACGGAGGATCGGGCTTTCGGCCTCTGCCAAGGCGCGGTCCAGCCTGAAATCGGCATTCATGCGGGTGTGCATCAACGGGCGCAGATCCGACAGCGGGCTGATCGGCACCACATGGCGCAGCCGCGCCAGCACGTCGGGCGCGACAGCCAGATCCGCACAGGCCAGCCGCGCGACCAGATGCCCGCCCGCCGAATGGCCCGCCGCCACGATCGGCCCACGCACCATCCCGGCCGCGTGTTCCAGCGCCGCCACCGTCTGCCGGGTCATGGCGGCAATGGTGGCCTCGGGCGCCAGCGTGTAGGACGGGATCGCCACCGCCCAGCCGCGCGCGGTGCAGCCCGCCGCCAGATGCGACCACCCCCGCCGGTCGAACGCCCGCCAGAACCCGCCGTGCATGAACAGCACCAGCCCCTCGGGGCGGCTTGCGGGCAGGAACAGGTCCAGCCCTTCCCGCTCCGCCGCGCCATAGGGCTGGTTCAGCCGCACGCGGCCCGCCAACGCTTCGCGTTCGCGCCAGGTTGCGGCGGCCTCGGCCCAGCGGTCGGGATAGCTGTCGCCGCCGGGAATATGATCCGCATTGGCATAGGCGGCATCGTGATCCATCGGGTTTCCCTTCTGTCGCGGCTCGGGCATGGTGCAGCCATACACAGGTTCCGTGTTCTGAAAAAGGAGTACGACATGCTAGACGATTCCACAGATTTCAAAACGCTGCTGAAAGACCCCGGACTGGTCGTGCAAAAGGCCTTTCTCGGCGGCGAATGGGTCGACGCCGAGGACGGCAAGACCTTCGAGGTCAAGAACCCCGCGCGCGGCGATGTGATCGCCCGCCTGCCCGATCTGTCGCGCGCCGAGATCGCGCGCGCCATCGATACCGCCTATGACACGCAAAAGGCCTGGGCCGCGAAGACCGGCAAGGAGCGCGCGGCCGTGCTGCGCAAATGGTACGACCTGATGATGGAAAACCAGGAGGATCTGGCGATCATCATGACCGCCGAGCAGGGCAAGCCCCTGGCCGAGGCGCGCGCCGAGATCACCTATGGCGCGGGTTTCATCGAATGGTTCGGCGAAGAGGCCAAGCGTCTTTACGGCGAGACCATTCCCGGCCATCAGCCCGACAAGCGCATCACCGTGATCAAGCAGCCGATCGGCGTGGCTGCCGGCATCACGCCCTGGAATTTCCCCAACGCGATGATCGCGCGCAAGGTGGCCCCGGCGCTGGCGGCGGGCTGTTCCTTCGTCATCCGGCCTGCCTCGATGACGCCGCTGTCGGCGCTGGCGATGGGTGTGCTGGCCGAACGCGCGGGCGTGCCCAAGGGCATCTTCTCGGTCGTGACCTCCACCAGCTCTTCCGAGGTCGGCAAGGAGTTCTGCGAAAATCCCAAGGTGCGCAAGCTGACCTTCACCGGATCGACCGAGGTGGGGCGCATCCTGCTGAGCCAGGCCGCCGATCAGGTGATAAAATGCTCGATGGAGCTGGGCGGCAACGCGCCCTTCATCGTCTTCGACGACGCCGATCTGGATGCCGCGGTCGAAGGCGCCATCGCCTGCAAGTTCCGCAACAACGGCCAGACCTGCGTTTGCGCCAACCGCATCTACGTGCAGGCCGGCGTCTATGACGACTTCGCGCAGCGGCTGGCCAAACGCGTGCGGGAGCTGAAGGTCGGCGACGGCCTGTCCGAGGGCACCGATCTGGGTCCGCTGATCGAATCCGCCGCCGTCGACAAGGTCGAGGATCACCTGAAAGACGCCCTCAGCAAGGGCGCCGAGGTGCTGACCGGCGGCGCCCGGCACGAACTGGGCGGCACCTTCTACCAGCCCACCGTCGTCACCGGCGCGACCAGCGACATGAAGGTGTCGACGGATGAGACCTTCGGCCCCTTCGCGCCGCTCTTCAAGTTCGAGGATGAGGACGAGGTGATCGCGCTGGCCAACGACACGATCTTCGGGTTGGCGTCCTATTTCTACGCGCGCGATCTCAGCCGCGTCTACAAGGTGGCCGAGGCGCTGGAATACGGCATCGTCGGCATCAACACGGGCATCATCTCGACCGAGGTGGCCCCCTTCGGCGGCGTCAAGCAATCGGGTCTAGGCCGCGAGGGATCGCGCCACGGCATCGAGGATTACGTCGAAATGAAGTATATGTGCATGGCGATCTGACGGGCTTACTGTCTTTAGGGGTTTTTCTGCCCCGCGGCCCCGGCGAGGGCCGACGCGCAAATCTGGAAGGGCGCGGCGAAACATATCGCCGCGCCCTTTCCATTGCGTCCTGTCGCTTCCCCACCGGAAACAATATCGCCGCACCCCCGATCGGCGGCGGCGGCTCCCGCCCAAAAAACAAGCCATATCAATGACAAACCGGCGCGCCCCGAACGAACGGGGCGCGCCGGCGGGATTGTTTCAAGGCCCGGAGGGCGGCGCGGTTCCCCCGCGCCGCGGGCCGGATCAGTTGACGGTTTTTTCGGTCTGGTGATCCTCGACCGCCTTCACGCTTTCACCGGCGCCCTTGGCGATCTCGATCCGGCGCGGTTTCAGCGCCTCGGGAATTTCCCGCTTGAGGTCGATGTGCAGCATTCCGTTTTCATGCGCGGCGCCCGTCACGCGGACATGGTCGGCCAGATGGAAACGGCGCTCGAAGGCGCGGGTGGCGATGCCACGGTGCAGATAGGTGCGGTCTTCCTGCTCCTCGGCCTTGCGGGCCGAAACGATCAGGGCCTTTTCACGAACCTCGATCGACAGATCCTCGTCGGTAAAACCGGCAACCGCGATGGAAATGCGGTAGGTATCGTCGGAGGTCTTTTCGATGTTGTAAGGGGGATAGGTCGGCTGGCTGACATCGCTGGTCAGCACGCGGTCCATCAGATCGGCGATCTGGTCGAAGCCGACGGTCGCACGGTAAAGCGGTGCAAGATCAAAGTTTCGCATGGGTCATCCTCCATTGAGCGATAACAGCGGGACCGTCCGGGATGGACCGGCCCCAGGTTTCAATCACCGGGCCCTTGTCTGGCACCCGGTAGCCCCGAAATGGGATCGCGCGCCCGGAATTTCAATGGGCTCTACCCGCGAAAAAAAGCGTTATCAGTCCGACGCTTGCCAGATTTCGTGGCCTGGGACCTGGCTGCGCAGGGCCGGGAAAAGCCGCGCTCAGGGGCGCAGGAACTTGGCCCCCGCATGGGCCAGATCGGCGGCGCGGTCGCTGGCCTGAACCGGCCGCGTCCTGCGATGAAAGACGCCGTCGCTGCGCGCCATCTCGCTTTGCAGCAAGGCCAGTCCCTCGGCCGCCGGAGCCGCCAGCGCCACGGGCTTTCCGCCCATCCGCGCCTTGGCGGAGACAACGGAAACGATCCGCGGCCGACCCTCGGTCAGGCTGAAGATCGGCGCGCCCGATGAGCCGAAGTCGACCTCGCAGGACAACACCTGCGCGGGCGCATCCTGGCCACGGGCCTGCGCGCGGCCCAGCACATGGCACCGTTTCTGGATCGACGGCGTTTCCTGTCGGCCCAGCGCATAGGACTCGACCTGCACCGCGTCGCCCTTCGCGGGGCTGGGCGCCACGGCAAAGGGCTGAACCCCCGGCTTGCGGATCGGGTTGGCCAGTTCGATCAGGGCCAGATCCGACGCCATCTGCCCGGACCTGCCCGCCGTGCCGGGCACGTAGTCGGGCAGCACGAGGCTGCGCCGCACCCGGCTATAGGCATCCGCCCGTCCCGCCCGGTAGCCCGCGCGAAATTCCAGCGCGCGGTCGGGCACCCGTGCGCCCGTGGCGCCGTCGAACAGGCAATGCGCGGCGGTCAGCACCTGCGTGGGCGAGATAAGCGAGGCGGTGCAGAAGGCATCGTCGCCGATATGCAGCCGTCCGACCCCTTCCCAGCCCCGGCCCGCATCGGCCGAACTCAGCGGCGCCAGAGCCAGATCCGGCCCATCGTCCTGCGCCGCCGCCAGCGCGGGCAGCAAGACGGGCGCCACGGCAAAAGAGAGGCAAAACAGCAGTCTGACAATCATCGTCGGCACTCCGGCTCGGTCGCATTCATCGAACCCCTTCCGAATGCCACTCGCCTGAGGCAAAACTAAGGTTAATCCGCGATCAACCGTGGCGGTTTCGGGCCGCCCGTGGCCCAATCCAGCAGCTCGACCGTGTGGACGACCGGAATCCCGGTGCCGGAGCCGATCTGCATCATGCAGCCGATGTTGCCCGTGGCGATGACCTGCGGCGATTTCGCTTCAAGCGTGCGGACCTTGCGCGCCTTGAGTTGGCCCGAAATCTCGGGCTGCATCAGGTTGTACGTGCCGGCCGAGCCGCAGCACAGATGGCTGTCGGCGGGTTCCACCACCTCGAAGCCCGCCCCCTTCAGCAAGGCCTTGGGCTCTGTCTTGACCTTTTGTCCGTGTTGCAGCGAACAGGCGGCGTGATAGGCCACGCGCAGGCCATGCGCCTCGGCGGGGCGCGCCTCATGCAGGGCGCGCAGCACCTCGTCCGCATCGATGCCGCCGACGCCGGCCTTGGCCTCGTTCGACAGATCCTCGCGCGCCTCGCCCTGCGGCATCAGCCGGGCCAGCACCTGCGACACGTCCTGCGCCAGCGCGGCGACCTGCGCCGCCTGCTCGGCCAGGGGATCGTTGCGGAACATATGGCCGTAATCCTTGACCGTGGTGCCGCAGCCCGAGGTGTTGATGACCACGGCGTCCAGCCCCTCGCCCGCGATCTCGCGCTGCCAGGCGGCGATGTTCGCGGCGGCAAAGCCGTGGCTGCTGTCGGTCTGACCCATGTGATGGGTCAGCGCGCCGCAGCAGCCCTGCCCGCGCGCGATCACCACGTCGCAGCCCAGCCGGGTCAGCAGGCGGATGGTGGCGTCGTTGATATCGGTGTTCAGCGCCCGCTGCGCGCAGCCGGTCATCAGCGCCACCCGCATCCGCCGCCTGCCCTGCGCGGGAAAGACCTGCGGGTCGTCGTTGCGGCTGACGGGCGGCACCTGGGCCGGCGCCATTTCCACCATCGCGCGCAGGCGGCGGTCGGGGATCAGGCCCCGGAAGGGGCGCGCGATCTTGGCCCCCAACAGCGCCAGCCGGAACCGGCCGGGATAGGGCAGCACACGCGCCAGCACCCAGCGCAGCGCGCGCTCGCCCGCGGGGCGCTTGTAGGTCTGTTCGATATATTCGCGCGCGTGATCGACCAGATGCATGTAATGCACGCCCGACGGGCAGGTGGTCATGCAGGCCAGACACGACAGGCAACGGTCGATGTGCTTGACGGTCTTTTCGTCGGCGGGGCGGCCCGCTTCCAGCATGTCCTTGATCAGGTAGATGCGCCCCCGCGGACTGTCGAGCTCATCGCCCAGCACCTGATAGGTCGGACAGGTCGCGGTGCAGAACCCGCAATGCACGCAGGCGCGCAGGATCTCGTTGGACCGCGCGGTGGCGGGGTCTTTCAGCTGGTCGGGCGAGAATGTCGTCTGCATGTGGGTCGCGGCCGCGGGGGCCTCTCCTTGAATTCGGGCTCAGCCCATCAGGCCGGGGTTGAGGATGCCTTTGGGGTCGAACTGCGCGCGCAGCCCGCGCGCGATGGCGGCCAGCGGCGCGGGCTCGGGATGAAACCGCGCCGCGGCGGTCGCCGGATCGGCGGCGCGCACCAGCGTGGCATGGCCGCGCAGCCCCGCCAGCGCGGCACGCGCGTCCATGCCGGGGGCGCATTCCGCCCACACCAGCCCGCCGCCCCAATCCATCAGCGCGCGCTGCGGCGCAAGCCGCGCCAGCACCCCGGGCCCGTCGGAAGGCGTGACGGACACCCGCCACAGATCCCCCTGCCCGCCGACGAAAGCGTCGAGATCGCGCAGCCCGCGCCAATGGTCGGCCACCTCGGCGGCATCGGTCACCACCTCACCCGCCGCCAGATCCCGCAGCAGCGCGCGCAGCCGGTCCAGCCGATAGCCGACGGAGGCTTTGAACCCCTCCACCCTGAGCGCGGTCAGCGCGCCCCGCCCCTCATCCGATCCGGGCACATGCGCCGCCCCGCTGACCTCGAAGGGCGAGCCAAGCGCGCGCGACATCGCGACGACGGCGGCGCGCGGGTCCAGCCCCGGCAGCAGCAGCATGCCCGCGGCCTCCACCCCCGGCAGCACCTTGAACGACAGCTGGCTGAGAACGCCGAGCGTGCCGTGGCTGCCCGCCATCAGCTTGACCAGATCGTAGCCGGTGACGTTCTTCATCACCCGGCCGCCGTTCTTGATCACCTCGCCCCGCCCGTCGACGAAACGCACGCCGATCAGGCTGTCGCGGCAGGCCCCTGCCTGAATGCGCCGCGGGCCCGAGGCATTGGCCGCCACCACGCCCCCGATGGTCGATGCGCCCGCGGTGCCCAGCACCGCGCGCAGGTCGGGCGGCTCGAACGGCAGGCGCTGGTTTTCCTGCGCCAGCACGGCCTGCACCTCCTCCAGCGGGGTACCCGCGCCCACCACGATCGTCAGCGCGCCGGGCTCGTAGAGCTCCACCCCCGCCAGCCCGGCGACCGACAGCACCTGCCCCGGCCCCTGCACGGCCAGCCGCGTGCCCCCGCCGCGGATGGCCAGCGGCGCGCCGGCGTCGGCGATGATTTCGGCCAGTTCCGCCTCGCTTTGCGGCTCAAGCATCCTTGCATCCTTCATGGTCGTGAAAATATCTCCGCCGGAGGCGGAAAACCTTCGCCGCGCCCTCGGTAGTCTTGCCTCCGGCGGGGATATTTCCGCGACAATGAAAGGCCATGCTCATGCTGCCGCCTGCCGCGCCGCGCGGCGCGCGCGGGTCGCATCCAGCGGGAAGACCTTGGCGGGGTTCAACAGCCAGCCGGGGTCGAAGACGTCCTTGACGCGCAGCTGCGCCTCCAGGTCGGCGGGGGCGTATTGGTCGGCCATCAGGTCGCGCTTTTCGATCCCGACGCCGTGCTCGCCGGTCAGGCAGCCGCCGACCTCGACGCAGAGCCGCAGGATATCGGCGCCGAAGTCTTCGCAAAGTTCCAGATCGCCGGGTTTGTTGGCGTCGAAGAGGATCAGCGGGTGCATGTTGCCGTCGCCCGCGTGGAAGACGTTGGCGACCTCCAGCCCGTAATGCTCCGACAGCTCCTTGATGCGGCGCAGGACCCTGGGCAGCGCGGAGACCGGGATGGTTCCGTCCAGGCACATGTAGTCGTTGATCTGCCCCATCGCCCCGAAGGCCGATTTGCGCCCCAGCCAGATCCGCGCGCTTTCCTCGGCGGAGCCGCTTTCGCGCAGCTCCTCGGGGTTGTGACGCTGCGCGATCTGCTTGATCAGGCCCAGCTGGTGGTCGATCTCGGCGTCGGAGCCTTCGACCTCGACGATCAGCAGCGCCTCGACATCCGGGTAGCCCGCCTGCGCGAAGGCCTCGCAGGCGCGGATGCAGGGGCGGTCCATGAATTCGATCGCCACCGGCAGCACGCCCGCCTTGATGATGTCGGACACGCATTCGCCCGCCACCTCGTTGGAGCCGAAGCCCATCAGCACCGGCCGCGCGCCCTCGGGCTTGGGCAGGATGCGCAGCGTGGCCTCCGTCACCACGCCCAGCTGGCCTTCCGACCCGCAGATCACGCCCAGCAGGTCCAGCCCCGGCGCGTCCAGATGGGCGCCGCCGATTTCCACCACCGTGCCGTCCATCATCACCATGGTCACGCCCAGCAGGTTGTTCGTGGTCACGCCGTATTTCAGGCAATGCGCCCCGCCCGAATTCATCGCGATGTTGCCCGCGATGGCGCAGGCCAGCTGCGATGAGGGGTCGGGGGCGTAGAAGAACCCGTCCTCCTCCACCGCGCCGGTGACGCTGAGGTTCGTGCGCCCGGTCTGCACCCGGATGAAGCGGTTGTCGTAATCGGTTTCCAGCACGTCGTTCAGCCGCGCCACGCCCAGGATCACCGAATCGGCCGTGGGCAGCGCGCCGCCCGCCAGCGAGGTGCCGGAGCCGCGCGGCACCACCGGCACGCCTTCCTCATGGCAGATGCGCAGGACCGTCGCGACCTGCTCGGTCGTCTCGGGCAGCACGACCAGAAGCGGCGGACAGCGATAGGCCGTCAGCGCATCGCATTCATAGGCGCGGGTCTCATGCTCTTCGTGAATCACCATGCCGGGCGGCAGCGCGCCCTGAAGCCGGGCGAGGATCGCGGGTTTGCGCGCCAGCACGGCGGCATTGGGTTCGGGCATCTGCATGGGAAGGCCTCATCCCGGAAAAACGGCACATATTGGTAAACAAATATAACCAATATCGGGCATTGGCAAGGCGAGGGCGGTGAATTCGAGGCGAATTCCGCCTATCTCCGGCTTTCCCTCAGCCAGGCCGCGACGGAAAGCCCTGCCGCCAGCAACAAGAAGAGCCAGGCGGAAACGAGCGGCAGGATGGTGACATCGGCGGTCACATAGGCCCCGCGCGGCGTGATGCCGATCCAACCCCTGCCGCTTGCGGCACGGCCTTCGCGCACGGTGCGGATCTTGGGGATCGCCTCCTCGATCCGCTGAACCCCGCCGCGGCGGGCGCTGACCAGCGGGTCCAGCACGGCGCCGGTCGCGATGGTTTCCTCGAATTCGCGGGGCGCGGAGGGGCCCAGTGCGATGACCGCTTCCTTGTCGCCCTCGACAATGCGGTAAAGCCCCATCTGCGTGCCCTCATGCGTGCCGGTGAAAAGCCCCGGCGCCGTTTCCCGCAGCGTCAGCACGCTTGTGCCGCCATCGGGCGCGGTGACGGTGACCTCGCCGGGGATGCCTTCCAGCAGTCGGCGGTTGATCGTGATGGTCTGGCCCTGCGCGGTGACGCCGAGGGCGTCCTCCTCCAGGTCAGGCTCCTTCATCATCCAGTGGGCGAGCCTGCGCAGCAGTTCCAGCTGCGGCCCGCCGCCTTCGAAGCCGCGCCCCCACAGCCAGGACTGGTCGGAGCCCAGCAGCGCCACGCGCCCCGCGCCGACGCGGTCCAGCACCAGCAGCGGTGCGCCCCCGATGCCGGTCATGACGGTGTTGCCGGACAGCTTTTCCAGCTCCACCTGGCGCATCCAGCGCCCCCAGGGCGGCGCGTCGGCGGCGGGGCTTCCGTCGCCGGTCTCGCCGCCATTTTCACGGGCGTTCCGCGCGCGCGCACCGCCCTGACGGGCGAAGTTTTCCAGGCCGGCGGTGACGGGGTGGCGCTTGCCCACCTCGGATACACGGGGGGTAAAACCCCGTTCCAGCACACGCGACGTCGGCGCGCCCGGCAGCACCGCCCCCAGCGGAGAGCGGTAGAGACTGTCGGCGGAGGCGAAATCCGGCCCCGCCGCGATCAGCACCGCACCGCCCTGTTCGATATACCGGCGTACATTGTCGAGGTAGAGCGTGGGCAGGATGCCGCGCCGCTTGTAACGGTCGAAGATGATCAGGTCGAATTCGTCGATCTTGTCGAGAAACAGCTCCCGCGTGGGGAAGGAGATCAGCGACAGCTCGGAGATCGGCACGCCGTCCTGCTTCTCGGGCGGGCGCAGGATGGTGAAATGCACCAGATCGACCGACGCGTCGGATTTCAGCAGGTTGCGCCAGGTCCGCTCGCCCGCGTGCGGCTCGCCCGATACCAGCAGCACGCGCAGCCGGTCGCGCACGCCGTTGATCTGCACCACGGCGGAATTGTTGCGGTCGGTCAGCTCGCCCTCGGCCATCGGAATGGTGAACTGGATGATGTTGACGCCCGCGTGCGGCAGCTTGAGCGGCAGTTCGATGTCGCGACCGACCGGCACACGAAAATCCTGGACCGGGCCGCCATCGACCGAAACCCCGATCGGGGCGCGGCCGTCGCTGGCAGGCGCCGCGCCCTGGTCCTCGATGCGCAAGGTCATGCGGACCTCCTCGCCCATGATCGCGAAGGCGGGCGCATTGCGGATCATCAGCCGCCGGTCCCAGTCAGAGGCATGGCCGGTCAGGATCGCCTGCACCGGCGCGGGCAGGTCGGGCGCGTTTTCGATATCATGCACCTGGCCGTCGGTGATCAGGATCGCGCCCGCGATGCGCGACCGGGGCTCGGACGCCTGCAGGTCGGTCAGCGCCGCCATCAGCCGCGTGCCGGCGTCGTCGGGGCTGTCCTGCACGCGGGTGATGCGCACATCGACATTGTCGAGCGCGGCAAGGCGGGCCAGCAGCGTCTCGGTGGCACGGGCGCTTTGCTCCGTCCTGTCGGACAGGCCCTGGCTGGCAGTTTCATCGACCACCACCAGAACGATGTCGTTCAGGGGTTCGCGGTTTTCGCTTTGCAGGGCGGGGTTGGCAAGCGCGGCCATCAGCACCAGCGCGGCCAGACCGCGCAGCCACCAGCCCGGCAACCGGCGCCACAACGACAGCGCCACCGACAGCAACGCAACCAGCGCGATCGCCGCCAGCGCGGGCCAGGGCAGCAGCGGGTCGAAGATGATCTCGCGGCTCATGTCATTGCCCCAGACGGTCCAGCAGCGCGGGCACATGCACCTGGTCGGACTTGTAGTTTCCGGTCAGCACATGCATCAGCAGGTTCACTCCGAAGCGCAACGCCATCTCGCGCTGTCGCTCGCCGCCATAGCCGCGCCCCACGGGAAACATCGAGTTGCCCGCCGCGTCGACGGCCCAGGCCGCGGCCCAGTCGTTGCCGCCGATCACCACCGGCGTCACCCCGTCGTTGAGATTGCGGAACGGCATGCCCTCGGCCCGGACGGCGCCGGGGGGCGCGGCCTCCACCCATACGCTGCGGCTGTCGTAGCGGCCGGGAAAATCCTGCAGCAGATAAAAGGTGCGCGTCAGCACGTGATCGGGCGGCACCTGTTCCAGCGGCGGGATATCAAGCCCGGCCGCCAGTTCCTGCAGCTTGCGCCCCTCGGGCGTCGCGCTGCCAAAGCCGCCCAGATTGGCGTCGCGCGTGTCGAACAGGATCATGCCCCCGGTTCGCAGAAAGCGGTTCAGCTTCGCATAGGCCTGCGCCGACAGCATCGGCTGCGACGGCGTGATCGGCCAGTAGAGAAGCGGAAAGAACGCCAGCTCGTCGGTTTCCAGATCGACCGCCATCGGTTCCGCCGGTTCGATCGAGGTGCGCCGGAACAGGGTCTCGCTCAGCCCCCGCAGCCCGGCCTCGGCCACGTCGTCCACCTGGCGGTCGCCGGTCACCACATGCGCCAGCACCACCTCGGATGTGGCGCGTATGGCGAAATCATCGCCCGGGCGCGGCGCGTCGGCCTGTTGCGCCGCCGCGGGCGCGGGCATCGCCCCCCACCCGGCCATCACCGCCAGAAACAGCGCGGCGGCCACATCCCCGCGCGGGCCGCGCAGCCGCCCGCCGATCCAGAGAGAGGCCAGAATATCCAGCAACAGAAGCCCCAGCGCAGCCGACAGCAGCGCGGCCTTGAGCGCGGTTTCCTGCGGCGCCTCCAGCCCCTCGACAGGGATGCGCGCGGGCCACACGGCAGGCGCCAGCACCGCGTCGCGGCCAAAGACGTTGCGCGCCAGGCTGCGCGCGCCGTCCGCGTAAAGCCCCGGCGGCATGTCGCGGGCCAGCGCACCGGACGCCAGCCGCGCACCGTCGACACCCGGCACCGCGCCCGCGTCGCGGGTTTCGCCGAACCCGTCCAGCACCTTTTGCGCCACCCATGTGGTGCCTTCCAGATCCCCCGCATCCAAGGTCTGCGGGCGGGTGGAGACCGCCAGCCGTTCCAGCATCTGCACGAAAAGACCCGACAGCGGCAGCGTCGACCATTCGGCGTTGGCGGTGACGTGAAAGAGCACCACCTGCCCCTGCCCCATCTGCTTGCGCGTCACCAGTGGCGTGCCATCGGCCAGCGACGCGATGGTGCGTTCGGGCAGCTGCGGGTCGGGTTCGGCCATGACCTGCGCCGAGACCGTCACCTCCGGCGGCAGCGACAGGCCGAAGAACGGCGAGGCCCGGTCGAATGCGCGCAGCGCCTTCGGCTCTCCCCAGCTCATGGCGCCGCCGACCACGCGCCCGCCCGCGCGAAGACGCACCGGCAGAAACGGGTCTTCGGCACCGCGCGCCACGTCGCTCGCGGCCATGCGCGGCCCGGCAAAGCGCAGCAGCAGGCCGCCCGCCTCGATCCAGTCGGCCAGCGGCGCCGCCTCGGCGGCGGGGATGGTGGCGACATCGGCCAGGATGATCACGTCGGGATTGGCCAGCAGGATGTCGCCCAGCGTGCCCTCGATCAGATCGGCGCTCGGCGTCAGGGCCTGGGTCAGGTAATGCAGCGGCGACAACAGTTGCAGCGCCTCGCGCTCGTCGCTGCCGGAAATCATCGCGACCTCGCGCCTGCGCAGGGCATCGTCGGTCAAGCTGACAGCCCCCGCCGACCTGCGCCCCACGATCTGGAACCGGGTGATGCGGTTGCGCAGCTCCGGCGGCAGGATCAATGTGGCGCTGGCCTCGTGCGCGCCTGCGTCGAAGCGGGCGCGCGCCTCCGTCAGCGCGCGCTCCACCCCGGCGGGGTCGGGCCCGTAGCCCGCGATATCCACCGCACGCGCCGCGCCCGCGATGGCACGGCGCGGGGACAGCACGATGCGCCCGCCCTCGAAGACGGCGGGCGGCAGGGCGATGGTGTTGCGCCCGCCCTCCATCACGGTGACAGGCCCCTTTTCCTCAAGCTTGGCAAGGATGTCGGCACGGCTGTCGCGGGCCAGCCCATCCGACAGCCACCAGGTCTCGAACCCCGCCCCCGCGCGGTCGATCCAGTCGCCGGGTTCGGGCGCCCAGGGGCGTGGCGCGAAGGATGCCAGACGCGCGCGCCAGGCGTCCGCGGCCTGGAACTCGGGCGCGACCGGCGGGTCGGTCAGCGCGGCTATGCTGACGGTGCGTCCCGCGCGTGCCGCATCCGACAGCAGGGCGGCGACCCGGTCCATGCGACGGGTCCAGTCGGCGGCATCGGCCCAGGTGCCGTCGAGCAGGATCAACACCGGCCCGGTGCCGGTGCGTTCCGCCTGCGGGTTCAGCACCGGCCCCGCGAAGCCCAGGATCACCGCCGCCACCGCGAGCGTGCGGATCAGCAGCAGCCACCAGGGCGTGCGGTCGGACTGGCGCTCATCGTCGGCCAGCCCCAGCAGCAGCGCGACACCGGGAAAGCGGCGCCGGATCGGCGCGGGCGGCACCGCGCGCAGCAGCAGCCACAGCACCGGCAGCGCCAACAACCCCAGCAGCAGCCAGGGCGCGGTGAAGGCGAATGTCGACAGCGCGCCCATCAGCGCGTTCTGGCCAGCGCGGCGTGTATCCACAGCAAGCCGCCCTGCGCGGGCGCGTCGCTGTGATGGCAATGGTAAAGCCAGCCCGTGCGCCGGGCCAGTTCGGTCAGCGCCGCCTTGCGCTCCGCCAGCCGGTCGAGATAGCGCCCACGCAGGCCCGAGGCCTTGTGGGTTTCATGGCGCACCGCACCCGACATGCTTTCAAAGACCGTGCGCCCGTCGAAGGGAAAGGCCTCCTCCACCGGGTCGAGGATCTGCACCAGCGCGCCCGCCACGCCCCGATCGGCCGCCTGCCCCAGCGCGCGTTCCAGCGGCGCCATGTCGCCAAGGAAGTCGCTGAGAAAAAGCGCCCGCGACCCGGTGGGCATGGTGCGCGCCTGCGCGACGCCGTGGTTGCCGCCGCCTTCGATCCGGGTCAGCGCCTCGGCAAGCCGGATCAGCTGGGTCTCGCCGCTGCGCGGACGATCGGCCAGGCTGGCCAGGCCCACACGCTCGCCGCCCCGGATCAGCAGGATCGCGGCCGCCAGCGCCAGCAGCCGCGCACGCAGCCCCTTGGCGGGGCGGTCGCGATCGCCGGTGTACTGCATCGACAGCCCGTCGTCGACCCACAGCAGGACGCTTTGCGCCGCCTGCCATTCGGTCTGGCGCATGTAATGGGCATCCGTCCGCGCCGAACGGCGCCAATCGATCGCGCGCCGCGCATCGCTGCTTTCGGCCGGGCGGTACTGCCAGAATTCATCGCCCATGCCCGCGCGCCTGCGGCCATGCTCGCCCAGCACCACGGTGGCGGCAAGCTGGCGCGCGTCGGCCAGCAGCGCAGGAAAGGACGCGGCATGGTCTTCCGCCTCGCGGCGCAGGCCGCGCGGGGTATGGGTGGCGGCGGTCAAGCAGCGGCACCGACGCGCAGCGCGCTGTCGGACACCTGGGCGATCACGTCGGTAAGGCTCTCTCCCCGCGCACGGGCGGCGAAGGACAGCGCCATGCGATGCGCCAGCACCGGGCGCGCCAGCGCGGCCACATCGTCGGAGGAAGGCGCCAGCCTGCCGTCCAGCAGCGCCCGCGCCCGCACCGCCAGCATCAGCGCCTGCGCCGCGCGCGGGCCGGGCCCCCAGCTGACCGTTTCACGCACCACCGGCAGCGCGTCGGGATCGCCGGGACGGCAGGCGCGCACCAGATCGAGGATCAGATCCACGATCGCGTCGCCCACCGGCATCTGCCGCACGATGCGCTGCGCGGCCAGCAGTTCGCGGGCCGAGAATACGGGCTCGGACCGCGCATCATCGGTCCCGGTGGTGGCCAGCAGGATGCGGCGCTCGGTCTCGCGGTCGGGATAGTCCACGTCGATCTGCAACAGGAAACGGTCGAGCTGCGCCTCGGGCAGCGGATAGGTGCCCTCCTGCTCGATCGGGTTCTGCGTGGCCAGCACATGGAACGGCGTGCCCAGCGCGCGGTCCTGCCCGGCCACCGTCACCTGGCGTTCCTGCATCGCCTGCAACAGCGCGGATTGCGTGCGCGGGCTGGCGCGGTTGATCTCATCGGCCATCAACAGCTGACAGAACACCGGCCCCTCGATGAAGCGGAACGCCCGCGCGCCATCGCCGGCGGTTTCCAGCACCTCGGAGCCCAGAATATCGGCGGGCATCAGATCGGGCGTGAACTGGATCCGGCCGCCGTCCAGATCCATCACCGTGGCCAGCGTCTCGACCAGCCGCGTCTTGGCCAGTCCCGGCAGGCCGATCAGCAGCCCGTGCCCGCCGCACAAAAGCGTCGTCAGCGCCAGGTCGACCACCTCGTCCTGCCCGATGATGCGCCGGGCGATGCTGTCGCGCGCCTGCGACAGCCGACCTCCCAGCGCCTCGATCTCCGACAGCAGCGCAGCGGGGTCCGACATGACAACGTCCTTTCTCAGAATACATCCTGCCCATAGGATGGGATATCCTGCGGCAGTGGAAGGGCAAAAGCAATGAGCGGACAAGACATCGTGACACCCTCAGCGGAAAACCTCGCAGCCTCCGCACGGGCTGCCTCGGGCAAGGGTCTGCCCCCTGTCCACAAGTGGAACCCGCCGTTTTGCGGCGATCTGGACATGCGCATCGCGCGCGACGGCACCTGGTTCTACCTGGGCACCCCGATCGGCCGGAAGGAGCTCGTGCGGCTCTTCTCCACCATCCTCAAGCGCGAGGCGGGAAAATACTTCCTCGTCACCCCGGTCGAGAAGGTCGGAATCACCGTCGATGACGCTCCCTTCGTCGCGGTGGATTTCAAGGTGACGCACAGCGAGGGCCAGCAGGTGCTGCGCTTCACCACGAATGTCGGCGACACGGTCGAGGCAGGCCCCGCCGCCCCCCTCCGGGTGGTGCGCGACCCCGACACCGGAGAGCCCGCGCCCTATGTGCTGGTACGCGCCGATCTCGAAGCGCTGATCGACCGGAAAAGCTTTTACCGGCTGGTCGATCTGGGCGAGCGGCGCGAGCACGCGGGCGCGCGCTGGTTCGGCATCATGTCGGGCGGCGCCTTTTTCCCGATCATCCCCGCCGACGAATTGCCGGAATAGGCGGCGGGCTTCCGGCTTCTTCTCGGCGAAAATACTCGAACCCCGTGGCGCGGCTGTCACAACCGCATGGGCGGTGCGGCATGGGGCGGAAACGAGTATTTCCGCCAAGAAGAAGCGTGGATCAATGCGCTTCGGCCCAGTTCGCGCCCTCGCCCGCGTCGACCGTCAGCGGCACCGACAGATCGACGGCGGGCAGATGCGCGTTTTCCATCACGCCGCGGGCGGCCTCGATCAGCGCGCCCACCGCGCCCTCCTCCACCTCGAAGACCAGTTCGTCGTGCACCTGCAACAGCATCTTCGCGGGCAGATCCGCGATCGCCTCGGGCATGCGGATCATGGCGCGGCGGATCACGTCGGCGGCGGTGCCCTGGATCGGCGCGTTGATCGCGGCGCGGCGGGCGAAGCCGGCCTGCGGTCCCTTGGCGCCGATTTCCGGCGTGTTGATGCGACGGCCGAAGAGGGTCTGCACGTAGCCTGTCTCCTTGGCGAATTTCACCGTCGCGTCCATATAGGCGCGGATGCCGGGGAAGCGCTCGAAGTAGCGGTCGATGAAGCCCTGCGCCTCGGCCCGCGGAATGCGCAGGTTCCGCGCGAGCCCGAAGCCCGAGATGCCGTAGATCACGCCGAAGTTGATCGCCTTGGCCTGGCGGCGGATCATCGGGTCCATCCCCTCCAGCGGGACGTCGAACATTTCCGACGCCGTCATCGCGTGGATGTCCTGCCCGTCGCGAAACGCGGTCTTCAGCGCCTCGATCCCGGCCACATGGGCGAGGATGCGCAGCTCGATCTGGCTGTAGTCGAGCGAGACCAGCCGCTTGCCCGGCTCCGCCACGAAGGCCTCGCGGATGCGGCGCCCCTCGTCCGAGCGCACGGGGATGTTCTGCAGGTTCGGATCGGTCGAGGCCAGCCGCCCGGTGTTGGCGCCCGCGATGGAATAGCAGGTGTGCACCCGGCCGGTGTCGGGATGGATGTGGTCCTGCAGCGCGTCGGTGTAGGTCGATTTCAGCTTGCTCAGCTGGCGCCAGTCCAGCACGCGGCGCGGCAGGTCATGCTCGGTCGCGAGATCCTCCAGCACGTCGGCGGGGGTGGACCAGGCGCCGTTCTTGCCCTTCTTGCCGCCGGGCAGGCTCAGCTTGTCGAACAGGATCTCGCCCAGCTGCTTGGGCGAGCCCACGTTGAAGCGCTCTCCCGCGAGCTCGTGGATTTCGGCCTCCAGCCCCGCCATCTTCTGGCTGAAGGCGTTGGACATGCGCGAAAGCGTGTCGCGGTCGACGCGGATGCCGGTGCGTTCCATCGCGCCCAGCACCGGCACCAGCGGGCGTTCCAGCGTCTCGTACACGGTGGTCACCCGGCCCGCGTGCAGGCGCGGTTTCAGCACCTGCCACAGGCGCAAGGTGATGTCGGCGTCCTCGGCCGCATAGCGGCAGGCGTCGTCGATCGGCACACGGTCGAAGGTGATCGCGGATTTGCCGGACCCCAGCAGCGGCTTGATCGGGATCGCCGTGTGGCCCAGGTAGCGTTCGCACAGCACGTCCATGCCATGCCCGTGCAGCCCCGCGTGCAGCGCGTAGGACATCAGCATCGTATCGTCGATCGGCGCCACCATCACGCCGTTGCGCGCAAAGATCTTGGCGTCATATTTCATGTTCTGGCCGATCTTGAGGATCGACGGATCCTCCAGCAGCGGGCGCAGCGCGTCGAGCGCCCGGTCCATCGGCATCTGCCCCTCGGCCAGCGCGTCGGAGCCGAAGAGATCGTCGGTGGAAGCCGCACGATGAGCGAGCGGGATATAGCACGCCTGCCCCGGCGCGGTGGCCAGCGATATGCCCACAAGTTCCGCCCGCATGTCGTTGAGGCTGGTCGTCTCCGTATCCACGGCGACGAAGCCCTGCGCGGCGATGCGGTCAATCCAGACCTGCAGGGCGGCCGCGTCGCGCACGCATTCGTAGTTGTCATGCACAAAGGGTACCGCGGCGGGGCCGGGGGCGGCGTCGGGCCCGGCGGCGGGCGCGGCCTCGGGGGCGGCGGGAGGTTCCACGCCGGTCATCTCGGCCACGCGGCGGGTGATGGTGCGGAACTCCATCTCGTTGAGGAAATCGAGCAGGCGCTGCGGCTCGGGGGGGCGCAGTTCCAGATCCTCCAGCGTGAATTCCAGCCCCATGTCGCAATCCAGCTGCACCAGCCTGCGCGACAGGCGGATCTGTTCGGCATGGTCGATCAGCGTCTGGCGCCGTTTGGGCTGCTTGATCTCGCCCGCGCGCTCCAGCAGCGCATCCAGATCGCCGTATTCGTTAATCAAGAGCGCGGCGGTCTTGATCCCGATGCCGGGCGCGCCGGGCACGTTGTCGACCGAGTCGCCCGCCAGCGCCTGCACGTCGACCACACGCTCGGGAAAGACGCCGAATTTCTCGAACACGCCGTCGCGGTCGATGCGCTTGTTCTTCATCGCGTCCAGCATCTCGACGCCATCGCCCACCAGCTGCATCAGATCCTTGTCGGAGCTGACGATGGTGACGCGCCCGCCACGTTCGCGCGCCTGGCAGGCGAGCGTCGCGATGATGTCGTCGGCTTCGAAGCCGACGACCTCCTTGCAGGCGACATTGAAGGCTTCCGTCGCCTGGCGGGTCAGCGGGATCTGCGGGCGCAGATCCTCCGGCATCTCGTCGCGGTTGGCCTTGTAGAGATCGTAGAGCTCGTTGCGGAAGGTATGGCTGCCCTTGTCGAAGATCACCGCGATGTGGGTCGCCGCGTCGGGACCGTTGTTGTCCTGCATGTATTTGAACAGCATGTTGACGAAGCCCGACACCGCCCCCACCGGCAGCCCGTCGGATTTGCGCGTCAACGGCGGCAGCGCGTGATAGGCCCTAAAGATGAAGGCCGAGCCGTCGATCAGATGCAGGTGGTGGCCCTTGCCGAATTGCTCTGTCATCGTTGCCTCCGGTTATCGCCGCGCGGTTCTGCC
This sequence comes from Brevirhabdus sp., assembly GCF_052826345.1. NCBI lineage: Bacteria > Pseudomonadati > Pseudomonadota > Alphaproteobacteria > Rhodobacterales > Paracoccaceae > Brevirhabdus > Brevirhabdus sp. Next base: position 45,321 of record NZ_JBRBUA010000060.1, read on the forward strand.
ACGGATGGCCGCGCGGGGCCAGAGCTGCCGGACCGGGTCGGACCGCACCGGCGCGCCCCGGCGCCACCCCGGCACGGGCCCGGCGCAACAGGGTTAGCGGTTGCGGATCTGGTGGCCCGCGCTGTTGGCGACGCCCGCGGCGGGATCGGCGTGGCCGGTTTCACCGGCGGCCATGTCCACGCAGTCGCGGTGCACGAATTTCTTGTCGCAATAGCCGCATTCCACGAAGCCGGTCGCACGCGGAATGGTGTACCACACGCGCGGATGCCCCAGCCCTGGCCCGCCCCCGTCGCAGGCCACGCGCCAGCTGTCTACGATTTCCGTTTCAGGGGGCGCTATGGTCATGCTGAGGCTCCGGGATAGGTTGTCGCTTGGCCGCAGGAGGGCTAAGTCCGGGGATAATAGCGATCCGCACCGTGCGGACAAGGGGCCGCGAGGATTCGCCCCGGAAGGATAGCGGATGACCGAGAATGCGATCGAGATCGAGGGTTTGCACAAGACCTATGCCGGGTCCAGGGGCCAGGCCGCGAAGACCGCGCTGAAAGGCGTCGACTTGAACATTCCGCAGGGCAGCATCTTTGGCCTGCTGGGCCCGAACGGCGCGGGCAAGTCGACCCTGATCAACGTGTTGGCGGGGCTGGTCCGCAAGACGCAGGGGCAGGTGCGGATCTGGGGCTTCGACCAGGACGTGAACCCGCGCCAGTCGCGCGCCGCCATCGGGGTGATGCCGCAGGAGCTGAACATGGACCCGTTCTTCACGCCGCGCGGCGCGCTGGAGGTGCAGGCGGGGCTATACGGCGTGCCGAAGTCGCAGCGCATCACCGACCGTATCCTGGGCATGATCGGCCTGGAGGATAAGGCCGACGCCTATGCGCGATCCTTGTCGGGGGGGATGCGCAGACGGCTGCTGCTGGGCAAGGCGCTGGTGCACCAGCCGCAGATCCTGGTGCTGGACGAGCCCACCGCCGGCGTCGACATCGAGCTGCGCCAGATGCTGTGGCAAAACGTGCGCCGCCTGAATGAGGGCGGCATGACGATCATCCTGACCACGCATTACCTCGAAGAGGCCGAGGAGATGTGCGACGAAATCGCGATCATCGCCGAGGGCGAGGTCATCGCGCGCGACAAGACCGCCGCTCTGGTCGGGCGGATGGACGCGAAGACGCTGGTGATCCAGCCCGAATCCGAGGTCGGGGAAATTTCGGTGCCCGACGGCGTCGAGCTGTCCCGCCGCGCCGACGGATCGCTGGCCTTTTCCTATCGCCGGACCCAGATGTCCGCCGATGCGATCCTGCGCGTCGTGGCGGGGGCCGGGATCACGATCCGCGATGTCGCCACGGAAGAAGCGCATCTCGAGGACGTGTTCCTGGATCTCACCTCGCCCCCCGCCCGCAAGACGGCATCCTGATTCATCCGGCCGGATGCCCCCGGGTCCGGGGGAATCCGCGGGTGTCGATCCCGAAGCGCGGCGCATCGTCGACGCACTGGCCGCACAGCGCGGGGTCGACCCCTAGGACGCGGCGTCCAGCATCCGGCCCAGGATCCGGCCGCCCAGCACATGCACATGCAGATGCGGCACCTCCTGCACGCCATGGCGGCCAGCGTTGGCAATCACCCGGTGCCCCTCATGATCGTCGGCGGTGACGCCCGCCATCTCGATCACCCGGCCGAGCGTGCGGTTGAAATCCAGGATCTCCTCATCCGGCGCCTCGCGCACAAAATGGTCCATGGTGACATAGCGGCCCTTGGGAATGACCAGCACATGCACCGGCGCCTGGGCCGAGATATCCTCGAACGCCAGGGTATGTTCGGTTTCGAGCACCGTCTTGTTGGGGATCTCGCCGCGCAGGATCTTGGCGAATACGTTCTGGTCATCATAGGCGTAGGGCATGGGTTTCCTCAGTCCACAAACAGATGTTCGGATGATGCGATCTCCGTCGCCCGTTCTTCGGACACGCCCAGAAAGGATGCAAGCGCCATCGCGTTTTCCTCCGTCCCCGCATTTTCCGAGATGCGGTAGATGTGCGGAAAATTCGCGTCGCGGATCTGGTCGCTTTCGTGCAGCACGTCGTTGCGGATCGTGGGCAGCAGGCGCGCCATCGTCTCGGGCGGGGTCTGCGGGCTGGCCAGACCGACGCGGCGCGCGTGGCCGGTTAGATACGCATCGGAAAAATTGCACTCGACCTCCAGCAACCGGGTGACGCAGCGATCGGAGTAGAAATCGTTGATCATCTCCAGATTCTTGGGATCGAGGCAGATGATCAGGCGATCGCTCTCGAAATGGTCGAAGATCATGCGCATCAGCGCGCGCCGGTGCCGCGCCCGCTTGCCCAGGCTGGACTGGATGCCGCCGAGATCGGGCAAGTCGCTGCTTTCCTCGTCGAACAGATATTCGACGCCCGGCAGGTTCGTCACCTGTCGGATCCGCTCCAGCAGGCGTTTGGCGACATGCCATTTCTTCGACGAGACGATCAGCAATTCCCGCTCGCGGCCGAGCGTGCTTTCGGCCTCCCAGAAGCGGGGGGCGAAGCGGCGCCCGATGCGGCCGCGACCGGCGAGGAACCTATGCAGGCGGCGGCCTTCGTCGGAGATCTGGAAATCCATCTTGCCGCTCGCATAGAGCGCGCCGAGGCGCGCGCGCAGCTCCCGCGCGTCGGGTGAGATTTTGCGCGCGAACAGGAAGTTCTGCGTCAGCAGAAGGTCGAAATGGTCGTTGTAGAAGGTGACCGGCATGCCGTAGTCCGAAAACATCAGAAATGTCAGCGTGCGTGGGTCGATCTCCGCTTCCGGCACGAGGTGGCGCACGAGCGTCTGAAAAAACGTCTCATCGGGTATCCAGGTGGTGCGGAAGAAGCGGACGATCTCGGGGCGGCTGTCGCAGAATTCGACGATATTCTCGCAGGTGCGCCGCCGCAGACACCACCACTGACTGCCGATCATGATTTGCAGATCGCCGGGAATGCGGCGGGTCAGCTTCAGCCGTCTTTGCAGGTTCACCGACGCGTAGAACAGCGCCTTGTTCTTACGTTCGTTGAAGAAATGGCGATAGACGAGCCGCTCTTCCTTCAGGTCCGTCTTGATCCAGTCGCTTTCGAAGAAATCGAAGCTCTCGATATAGTCGACATCGCGCCGGTCGAGGAACTCATGCGCGTAGTCCGCCGATTTGATGGCCATGCAGTCGCCCGACAGCATGTAGAAATGCGTCGCGTGGGCAAACGCGTCCAGGGCGGCGCGCAACGCGAGAAGCGTGGCCTGCACAAGCGACCAGGCCCCCCAGCCGCATTTCACCCGCTTCCCCGCAAAGACCACGTTGGGATTGTCTTTCAGCGCGGCCCTGATCTCGTCATAGGCGGCGCGCGGCGCCGACGCGTCGAAATGGATCGCCATGTAGTCGCCGGCCGCGGTCAGCCGCCGGGCCTGGCTGATGACCGCATCGGGGTCCTTGTGGCACAGTAGAATAAAGGCGATTTTTGCCATAAAGGAAACAGTAGCCCCCGATTTGCCGCATTTCCCGACCCTACACGCCGATCATGCGGGGATAAAGCCGCTTGGCCCGCCCCACCGATCGCACATATAGGATAACCTGACGTTGAAAAGCCTTGGAATTTTTGTTTTTTTGACGCAACGGAAACGTATCCGCAAGCATAGCATTGAAATCAGTCGGAGTTACGCCAAATGGGATTTCCCGGCACATGGATGACCGAAAGTGAAAGCGTGGTCTATCGCGTCGTGCCGAAATGCGCCTGCTCGACGATCGGCCAGATCATGTATTACTCCGACAACGGCGAGTTCTTCGACGGGGACATCCATGATGCCACGCAGGGGCTGCATAAATGGTCGCTCGAACACAGCCAGCCGCTGATCGAAGACAACGTGCGCGCGAACCGGTCCTACGCCTTCACCTGCGTGCGCAACCCCTACACGCGCATCCTGTCGTCGTTCTTCGACAAGATCTGCGGCATCCAGCGCAACGGCAAACGCTATCGCGGCAACATGGTGCCGCTGCTGATCCAGCGCTACGGCGTCAAGGTGGACGGCGATTTCGACCAGATCGCCAGTTTCCGCCGCTTCCTGCTGTTCGCGCGCGATACCATCCGCTGGCGCCGCCCGATGGATCCGGACATTCACTGGTCGGCCACCTCGGGGCATGTGGCGACCTTCATCGCCAACGGCGGCCGCTACGACAACATCTTTTTCACCGAGAAATTCAACGAAGGCATGCAATCCGTCCTCGACCACATAGAGGTCGCCCACCCCGTCGATCTGGCGGCGATCCCGCGCTTCAACGAAAGCGAGGGGCATGGCCCGAAACGCGCCCACCCGGTCGAGGATTACTTCGACGACCTGTCGATGCATCTCGTCTATGAAATCTACAAACGCGATTTCCAGCTGTTCAAATACGATTTCGAAAACCCCGGCAACAAGCTGCCGCTGGGCGAAATCGACCTGGACGAGGTGCACGCCAAACTCGGCGACTGAGGCGCCACCGAGCCGCCGCTGAGCAGGGGCTTTCCGCCCCTCTTTCGCGCAGGCGCGAAATTCACCCCGAGGATATTTTGCCGACAATGAAGCGGGGATTCACGGCCCGTTAAGCCTGCGCGCGCAGAATGACGGCGCGGTACAGGCAGGGATGCCGATGACCGCCGACGATGACGGCGCCCCGCGCCCCCGGCGCGCAGACTGCGGTTGCCGGAAACGGTGCGGGGCTGCCGCTTCATTGTCGCGCAAATATCCTCGCCGAAGGCATGAAACCGACGCGGATTCAGGCGCGCGTCAGTCCCGGGACGCGCTAGATGACGCCATGTTGCCGGAACAGCGCCTTCAGATCGGTTGTCGCGCGCGCGCCGAGGTGGCTGATGACCTCTCCGGCGGCGATGCAGCCCATTCTGCCGCAGGCGTCCACGTCATGGCCTTCGCTCAGCCCCCACAGGAAACCGGCCGCGAACATGTCGCCCGCGCCGGTGGCATCGCGGATCGTGACCTGCGTGGCGGGCACGTGCCGGCGTTGTCCGGCACACATCAGGTGAGCCCCGTTTTCGCTGTCGGTGCAGGCGACGGTTTCGACCTCCGCCGCGGCGCGTTCCAGCGCATGGTCGAAATCGTCGGTCTGGTACATCGACAGCAGTTCGGCGCGATTGCAGAACAGCAGGTCCACGTCTTCGTCGATCATCTTGCGGAACGCGTCGCGGTGACGTTCCACGCAGAACGGATCGGAAAGCGTCAACGACACCTTGCCACCCGCGCCCTTGCACGCCGTCACGGCCTTGGCGAAGGCCGCGTGGCTGTCGGGCCCGTCGAAGCGGTATCCTTCCAGATAGATCCAATCGGCCTGCGCCATTTGCGCAGGGTCGATATCGGCTGGAGCGAGAAATTCCGTCACGCCCAGATAGGTGTTCATCGAGCGTTCGCCGTCGGGCGTGACCAGCACGATGCAACGGCCGGTTTCCTGCGCGGCATCGACCGCGGCCGGGGGCGTGTCGAAATCGGCCCCCTGCGCGCGCAGGTCATGCGCGAAGATGCGGCCGAGCTGGTCGTCCTTGACCTTGCCGACGTAGCCCACGCGTCCGCCCAGATGCGCGATTCCCGCGATGGTGTTCGCGGCCGAGCCGCCCGACACCTCGGTCGCCGGGCCGACCCTGGCATAGAGATCCACCGCCCGTTCCATGTCGATCAGCTGCATGATGCCTTTCTGGATGCCGTTTTCGGCCAGAAAGGCGTCCTCTTCGGTCGACAGCACATCGACCATCGCATTGCCGATACCGACAACCTGATATTTCTTCACTGGGTTTTCTCCTCATAGGGACACAGGTCCCGGATCAGACAGGTGGGACAGAGCGGGCGGCGCGCCTTGCAGGTGTAGCGGCCATGCAGGATCAGCCAATGATGTGCGTGGCGCTGGTATTCCACCGGCACGTGATCCTCCAGCGCGCGTTCCACCGCGACGACGTCCTTGCCGGGGCAGATCCCGGTGCGGTTGCCCACGCGAAAGATATGGGTGTCGACCGCCTGGGCGGGGTGCGCCCAATGCATGTTCAGCACCACATTCGGGGTCTTGCGGCCCACGCCCGGCAGGCTTTCCAGCGCGGCGCGCGAAGTCGGGACCGCACCGCCGTAATGCTCGACCAGGATACGCGCCATCTTGATGACGTTGCGCGCCTTGTTGCGATAGAGACCGATTGTCTTGATATGCTCGATCAGCCCTTCTTCGCCCAGATCCAGCATCTTCTGCGGCGTATCGGCGATGCGGAAAAGCCGCTCGGTCGCGCGGTTCACGCCCACGTCGGTGGCCTGCGCCGACAGCGTGACCGCCACCAGCAGCGTGTAGGCATTCACATGCGCAAGCTCTCCCTCGGGCTCGGGTTCTGCCGCACGAAACCGCTCGAAGATGGCAGATATGGTATGATAATCAAGCTGACTGGCCATGAGTGCGGTATGCCTTCTCGCGTATCGCTGCACAAGTCCCGCCCCCGTTTTGCGCAGGATTCGGGTCGCGGCGCGGGGGCGCATCGCCTAGATCTGGTGTAGCTGGCGTATTGAACCCTGCAAGGAAGAGCCGAGATGATGGATGGAGCCGAGCCGGAGGGCCGTTATCATTACCAACTGATGCGCCGCGCGATCGAGATCATCGACGACGCGGGCGCCCAGGCGCCCCCGCTTTGCGAGATCGCGCAGCAAATGCACATGAGCCCCGCGCATTTCCAGCGGCTTTTCAGCCAATGGGCGGGCGTGTCGCCCAAACGCTATCAGCAATGGCTGACGCTGGAGCACGCGAAAGCCCTGCTGGAGACGCGCCATACCACCTTGCAGGCGTCCGTCGAAAGCGGGCTGTCGGGGGGCGGGCGGCTTCACGATCTGTTTGTGACCTGGGAAGCGATGAGCCCCGGTCAATATGCGCGCAAGGGGCGCGGGCTGAGCATCCGCTGGGGCTGGTTCGACAGCCCCTTCGGCAGGACGCTCGCGATGGGTACAGATCGCGGTCTCTGCGGCATCGCCTTCGTCGAGGAGACCGGCGACGAACCCGCCTTTCAGGATATGGCCGCACGCTGGCCCCATGCCGCGCTGCACCATGCGCCCGAGCCGTTGCGCGCCTGGGTCGAGGCCGCGTTCCGGCCGCGCCGCGCGGGCCAGGCCGGGCAGGCCACCCCGCTGCACCTGATCGGCGCGCCCTTTCAGATCAAGGTCTGGGAGGCGCTGATGAGCATTCCGACCGGGCATGTGACCACCTATTCCGACATCGCCACCGCGATCGGCGCGCCGCGGGCGGTGCGTGCGGTCGGCACCGCCGTGGGGCGCAATCCGGTCAGCTGGCTCATCCCCTGCCACCGCGCGCTGCGCAAAAGCGGCGGGCTGGGGGGCTATCACTGGGGGCTGCCCGTCAAGCGTGCCATGCTGGCCTGGGAGGCCGCCGAAACCGCCTAGATCAAGGCGGCGGCACCCCCGCCCGCGAGCCGCTGCCGCCCCGCGAGGCGCCGCCGGACCGCCCGCACGAAACCCGCCGCACAAAACCCGCTCTTGCAGATTCCCGCCGACGCCCGGGATTTTCTCGGTGCTCTTCGGGAACACAAAGGATATTGCTGCGTTGTTTCGTCAATGCGAAGACAAGGATTATACCAATGATTACCTCTGCCAAAACTATGACTGCCGGTCTGGCTGGCCTGGTTCTGCTGACCGCGTGCGAGCCGAATGCGTACAATCCCCAGGACCCCAACCGCAACCTGCGTCAGGGCGCCATCCTGGGCGGCGTCGCCGGGGCGGCTGCCGGCGCGATTTCCGGCGACACCGGCGAAGAGCGGCGCAACCGCGCGCTGGCCGGGGCGGTCATCGGCGCGGCAGGCGGCGCGGCCATCGGCTACAACATGGACAAGCAGGCGGCCGAGCTTCAGGCCAACCTCGACAGCCGCATCACGGTGATCAACACCGGCAACGAGCTGATCGTGCGCATGCCGCAGGATATCCTGTTTGCCGTCGACAGCGCCTCGCTGCAGCCCGCGTTGCAGGCGGATCTGCGTACGCTGGCCGCCAGCCTCAACCGCTATCCCGGCTCCACCGTGCAGGTCGTCGGTCACACCGACAACACCGGCACCGCCGCCTACAACCAGGACCTGTCCGAGCGCCGGGCGCTGGCCGTGACCTCGGTTCTGCGCAATGCGGGCGTGCCGTCGAGCCGTCTGCGGGCATCGGGCGCGGGCGAGAACCAGCCCATTGCGTCGAACCTGACCGCATCGGGCCGCGCGCAGAACCGTCGCGTCGACATCACCATTCGCCCGAACTGAGGCGCGCGACGCGCGTGACGCAATGATCGAAAAGGCCGGGGCGCGTCTCCGGCCTTTTTATTGCTCGTTTTTTATTGTTACGCTGCGCATTGCGCCCTACTACCCTGATATTGCGTTGGGGGGATCAATGCCTTTTCAAAAGATTGCCGCTGAAAAACTTTCCTGTTCCGTCGCGCGTCAGATCGAATTGCTGATCCTGCGCGGCATCCTGCGTCCCGGCGAGCGTCTCCCGTCGGAGCGTGAACTGTCCGAAAAGCTGGGCGTGTCGCGCCCGTCCCTGCGCGAAGCGATCGCCGATCTGCAAGCTCGCGGCCTGCTGACGACTCGCGCCAACGCGGGGCTGTTTGTTGCGGAAACCCTGTCGGCGACCTTTCCCAAGGCGCTGACCCAGCTTTTCGCCGCCCATGATGAAGCGGTCTTCGACTACATCGGGTTTCGCCGCGACATGGAAGGCATCGCCGCCGAGCGCGCCGCGCGGCTGGGGTCCGACACCGATCTGCGGATCATCGACGCCAATCTGCGCCGCATGGAGGCCGCGCATCAAAAGAAAAGCCCGGCCGAAGAGGCGTTCCTCGACGCCGAGTTCCACATGTCGATCGTCGAGGCCAGCCATAACGTCGTGCTGCTGCACATGATGCGATCGATGTTCGACCTGCTGCGTCAGGGGGTGTTCTACAACCGTCAGGTGATGTTTCAGCGTCGCACGACGCGGGAGGCCCTGCTCGACCAGCACCGCGCGATCAACACCGCGCTCCAGCGGCGCGACGCGGAACAGGCGCGCGTGGCGGTTGAAGCGCATCTCGATTTTGTCGAAACCTCCCTCGCCGAGCAACGCAAGGCCGACCGCAACGAAGATGTGGCCCGGCTGAGGTTCGAGCATACGCAAAACCGCTGAAGGGCGCGCCGCTTTGCCCTTTGCGGCCTCTCGATCGCTCATGAAAAACCGGCCACGGGGGCCGGTTCCTTGCCGATTTCGGATGGCGGGGCCGCCGCCTAGTGAAGCTTGGCCTTCACCTGCGCGATCGAGTCGTCGATCAACGCATTGCTCTGCGCGGCGGTCAGCTGAGAGGCGATGTAGTCGCGCGCGGCGGCCACGGCGACGGTGATCGCACGGTCGCGGACCTCTTTCATTGCACCGGCCTCGGCGGAGGCGATCTGTTCCTCGGCGGCGCGGATGCGACGTTCGATGGAAACCTTCAGATCCTCTTTCGCCTGTGCCGCGGCACGGGCGGCCTCTTCCTTGGCGTTGGCGACGATGCGATCGGATTGCTCCTGCACCTCGCGCTGCTTGCGCTCATAGGATGCCAGCAGGGCCTGCGCCTCTTCGCGCAGGGCACGCGCCTCTTCCAGATCGGACTGGATGCCTTCGGCGCGTTTGTCGAGCATTCCGCCGATCAGCGACGGCACCTTGAAATAGAACAGCACCCCGACAAAGACGATGAACGCCATCAGAACGATGAAGTCGGTGTTGCCCAGGCTGAAGAAGGGTCCGGTCGCGGCGGCCGCGGGGCTGGCCGATACCGTCAGAAGCGTGATGAGCTTTTTCATGTGGCTACCCTTTGATCCGGCTGGTGACGGCGGCGTCGATCGCCGCATCGTCCGCGGAAACCGGCGACAGGGCCGCGACGATTTCGCGGGCCGTGTCCTTGGCCACCTGCTCGACGTTCGCCAGGGCGCTTTCACGGATCTCGCCGATGCGCTTTTCCGACTCGGCCGAACGTGCGGCGATTTCGGCATCCGCGTCGGCGATGGCCGCATTCAGATCCGCCTGGATGTCCGCCTTGGCGGCCGCGACGATGTTCTGTGCCTCGATCCGCGCGTCGGCCAGGGCCTTTTCATAGGCGGCTTCGGCTTCGGTGGCCTTCAGCTTCAGCTCTTCGGCGGTGGCGATGTCATTGGTGATCGTGCCCTGGCGTTCGGCCAGAACCGACGCGATGCGCGGCAGGGCCACGCGCGACAGCACGAAATAAAGGACCAGCAGCGTGACGACCAGCCAGAAGATCTGGTTGGGAAAGGTGGATGCATCAAGCTGCGGCATTCCCACGGATTTCGTGGGAACTGATTGTGCGGCTTGTTCCGCTACAGTTGCCATGATCGTTCTCCTGGAACCTATGAAGATGCCGGACGGGCCGCGCAGGCCCGCCCGACCGTAAGGATCGTCAGGTGGATCAGACGGCGAACATCAGCAGCAGCGCGACGAGGAACGAGAAGATCCCCAGCGCTTCGGCGAATGCGATGCCGATGAACAGCGTGGCGGTCTGGGATGCGGCGGCCGACGGGTTGCGCAGCGCGCCCGACAGGAAGTTGCCGGCAACGTTGCCCACACCGACAGCTGCTCCGCCCATGCCGATACAGGCCAGGCCAGCGCCGATGTAAGCACCCATGAGTACGATATTGCCTTCCATGTCGTGTTTCTCCTTACGGTTGGAATTGGCTATAGAGTTCGAAAACGGACCTTAGTGGCTGGGATGGAGCGCATCGCGCAGGTACACGCAGGTCAGAATGGTGAAGACGTAGGCCTGGATGAAGGCGACCAGCACCTCCAGGCCGTACATGGCGGTGATCGCCAGCACCGACAGCGGCGAGATCACGGCGATGGCGGCAAAGCCCGCGAACACCTTGATCACCGCGTGACCGGCCATCATGTTGCCGGCCAGACGAATGGAGTGGCTGACCGGGCGGACGAAGTAGGAAATCACCTCGATCAGCGCCAGGATCGGGCGCAGCGCCAGCGGCGCCGAGCTGACCCAGAACAGCCCCAGAAAGGCCGCGCCGTTCTTGACGAAACCCAGGATGGTGACCGTCAGGAACACCGCCATCGCCAGCACGCCGGTGACGGCGATATGCGAGGTGGTGGTAAAGGCGGTGGGCAGCAGGCCCACGAAATTGGCGAAGACGATGAACATGAACAGCGTCATGATATAGGGGAAGTAGCGCAGCGCATCCTTGCCCGCGACATCCTCGACCATCTTGTGCACGAAGCCGTAGGCAAGCTCGCTGATCGACTGCACGCGGCTCGGGATCATCGCCCGCCCCCGGGTGCCCAGCACCAACAGGGCCACGACGCCCAGGATCGTCACGGCCATCCACAACGTCACGTTGGTGGGGGTGTACCAATGCACCGCGTCACCGCCGAACAGCGGCTCGACGATGAACTGGTTCATCGGATGAAAGACCAAACCGCTTTTTTCTTCGATGCTTTCAACAGCCACGTCTAATCCCTCTCGTCCCTGGCGGAGCTTTCCGCCATCGTCTGCTTCTGCGCCTCATTGGCCGAGCGGATCATCGTCTTGACCCCGGCCGCAAACCCCAGCAGCGTGAACACCACCAGAAACAGCGGCAGGGTTCCGAACAGCGCGTCCAGCCCGTAGCCAATGCCGAAACCGATCCCCAGACCGGCCACAAGTTCGATCACCATCCGCCACGCCAGCTGCGCCTTGGAATAATGCTCTTCCGAATGGTGCTTTTCCGGCTTGCTGCCGCCTTTCAGCTTCGCAATCCGGTCCTCCAACTGCTTCAGGCGCTCCTGATCAAGCCGTTCGGACATGAGAAAAGACCCTCTCGGATGGTCGCGGCGAACCTAGAAACGCAGCACTGCGGAGTCAAGCGCACGTTCGCCGTTTCGCGAAATGGACAACATGCTGATACAAAGACGTTTTTCACGATGGCACCGGGGTGCGTCACCTTGGCCGGCGGGGGGATTGACCCCATCAAGGCGCAATCGGCATATTCAACCTTTCGGTTGACCGACGCCGGCCCGCGGCATTACCCCGAGCGCATGGAACAGCATCTGGACCGTGTCTTCGCCGCCTTGGCCGATCCGACCCGTCGGCGCATCCTGACCATGCTGCTGGAGGATGACATGGCCGTCACCGATGTGGCCGAGCCCTTCGCCATGTCGCTGGCGGCGATTTCCAAGCATCTGTCGATCCTGATGCGCGCAGGGCTGATCGTGCAGGAAAAGCGCGGGCGCGTGAAGTGGTGCAAGCTCGACCCCGACGCGATGAAGGAGGCTTCGGTCTGGATGCAGGCGTTCGGCCAGTACGAGGCGCTGGATCTGGATGCCTTCGAGAAATTCCTGAACGCAGAGCTGGAAGACCGCCCCGATCAGGGTTGAGCCTTGCCTGCGCGATGCGGAGGGGCCGCCTGCCCGGTGCGCGCGCCTTCGTCCTTCAACAGCAGCGCCAGCGCCACGCCGGTCATCAGCACCCCCACCGCCACCAGCGGGCGCGGCGCGCCGTGGCCCAGCGCAAGCTCCCACAGGATGACCCAGCTGGGGGTCAGAAAGGTATAGGCGATCACCTTGGCCGCGGGCAGGCGCAGAGCCGCATATTGCAACAGCACGAAGGTCGCCGCGCTGGCGAAGACCGCGACGTAAAGCATGGTGCCCCAGACCAGCGCGGGCAGGTTCGCCCAATCCGTCCGCGCGATGTCGCCCCAGCCCCAGACCAGCAGCACGCCGAAGCCCGCCACCAGCGTGCCGAAGCTGAAGGCAAGCGCGGATTCGCCCCGGTTGAGCTTCTTGACCATGGGAATATAGAGCGCATGCGCGACGCAGCCCCAGAAATAGATGACCTCTCCGGTGCCGATCCCGGCGCTCAGCAGCGCCGACAGATCCGCGCGAAAGATCACCCAAAGCGCGCCCGCCGCGCCGATCGCCAGGGCCAGGGCCATGCGCGGCGTCGTGTGCTGCCGCAGCAGCAGCCAGCCGAACCCGGCCGTCAGGATCGGCATCAGGGTGAAGACCGCCGCCGCCGATACCGGCGCCGCGGTCTTGAGCCCCTCGAACATCAGCACGAAATAGACCGCGAACAGCCCGCCCAGCACCAGAAACCGCCAGGGGGCCGCGAAATCGCCCCGCCGAAAGCCGCCCCGGACGGCCAGCAGCGCGGCCAGGATGGCCCCCGCGATCAGAAACCGGCCCGCGTTCATGGCGGCGGGCGCGATCTGGTTCGCGACCAGCGCCCCCAGCGAAAAGGACCCGGCCACGAGCGCGGAAAAACACAGCATCGCCGCGTGTCCGCGCCACGCCTCGTTCACCCGCGCGGCCGGGGCCGGAGCCGGGGCCGGCGACGCCACGGCGGGATCAGTGGGCATCGGCCCATTCGCGCGCGCGCTGCTTGAGATAGGTCACGAAGGTCTGGACCTTGGCGGTTCGGTGCAGATCGACGTGGGTGACCAGCCAGCATTCCGCCGAAAGCGCCGGGTCGGGTGGCGCGATACGGCGCAGCTCCGGGTATCTTTCGGCCCGCCAGGTCGGCAGGAACCCGAGCCCCGCGCCCGAAATGACCGCCTCCTCAATCGAATGGATGGTCGAGGTGCGAAAGCTGACCTGATCGGGGGGGATGTTTGCCTCGATCCAGCGCTGAAAGCCCACGCGGCTGTTCGCATCGTCGAGCGCGACGAAGCGCTGGCCCGGAAATCCGGCGGCGGGGTCGGGTTCGGGCACCGTCGCCAGATAGGATTGATGCCCGTAGAGCGCGAAATCCAGCCGCAGGAACGGCTGCACCACATTGTCGGGTTCCTGTGGAATGCGGCCTGCGCGGATGGCGACATGCGCCTCGCCGTATTCCAGGCGGAAGACGCGTTCATCCGTCAGGTAGCGGACCGTCAGCTCGGGGTGTTCGGCCTGGAACTCCACCAGGATCGGCGACAGCACGGAGGCCAGCGGCGTGACCGAGGTGACGACCAGCTCTCCCGTCACCTCTTCGCCGCGCCCCTTGATGCGGCTGGCCAGCTGGCCGAACTGATCGTGTGTGGTCTGCGCCACGACCATCAGGTCCCGGCCCGCCTCGGTCGCGGTGTAGCCGCGCGCGTGACGCTGGAACAGCTTGACCCCCATGCGCGATTCCAGAGCGTCGACATGCCGGATGACGGTGGCATGATGCACGCCCAGCTCCTCCGCCGCGGCGGAGACGGTGCCCAGGCGGGCCACGTGAAAAGCGGTGCGGATCTCGTCCCAGTTTTCCATCGCGGCGCAGTCCCCTTCTTTGCATTGCCCTTGTTAATGCCGACCAAACCCGACCGGGGCAATGGATTTCGCGGCTCGGGGGTTGGCGCCAGGGTTGGCGCTAGGGCACGGCCGCGACCTGTTCATTCGCGCACATGATCTGTTCCCTGGCCCGTGTTGCGTTTGAACCTGCGCAGGTCCACCTGTGTCCCAAGCGCAATCCGGCACCCCGGCGCCCTGACCTCCGGCGCCTCTGCGATGCCCCGACCAAGGAAAAATCTCATGTCCGACAGCCTGAATATTCTGCGTATCGATGGCTCTGCCCGCATCGCGGGCTCCGTTTCGCGCGATCTGACGGATCGCATCACCGCACGGTTTGCGGGCGCGGCCGTCACCCGCCGCGACCTCTCGCAACCGCTGCCGCTGATCGACGAGGCCTGGGTCGGCGCGAATTTCACCCCCGCCGAAGCGCGCACCGAGGCGCAGCACGATGCGCTGGCGCTGTCGCAGACCCTGGTCGAGGAGCTGCGGGCCGCGGATGTGCTGGTGATCGGGCTGCCGGTCTACAACTTTTCCGTGCCGGCCAGCTTCAAGGCGTGGATCGACCTGATCGCCCGCGCCGGAGAGACGTTCCGCTATACCGAAGCGGGGCCCGAGGGCTTGCTGACCGGCAAGCGGGCCATCGTGGCACTGGCCTCGGGCGGGACGGAACTTGGCTCCGACATCGATTTTGCCGGGCGCTATATCAAGCACATCCTGGGGTTCATCGGCATCACGCAGGTTGAATTCATCCGCGCCGATCAGCTGGCGCTGGATACCGAGGGCACGATCGCCAAGGCGCATTCGGCCGTCGCGCAGCTGGCCGCCTGATCCCGGCACGGCCACAGGGCTGCGGGCCTTACCCCAGCGCCCTGCCCCCTGCCCGCGGCTTGACTCCCCACGCCGCGGCGCATATAGCGCGCCCCATATCCCGGAAGTTTCACGCTTCCGGTCCCCGGCCCATTGTCGGGGATCGACACCCACCAGCGAGTTTCGCCCGTGGGTGCCGTTGGTCTATGGAGCGTTCCTTCTTATCTGAAGGGGCAGGTGTGAACAGGGTCGAAAGGGGCCGAAGGCATGTTTGAAAATCTATCCGACCGCCTTTCCGGCGTTTTCGAGCGTCTGACCAAACAGGGCGCCCTGTCCGAAGACGATGTGAAGACCGCCCTGCGCGAGGTGCGCGTGGCCCTGCTTGAGGCCGACGTGTCGCTGCCGGTGGCGCGCGATTTCGTCAAGGCCGTGCAGGAAAAGGCGACCGGCCAGGCGGTGACGAAATCCGTCACGCCCGGCCAGCAGGTCGTCAAGATCGTGCATGACGAGCTGGTGCATGTGCTGGCGGGCGACGCCGGCGCGATCGGCGAGCTCAAGATCGACAACCCGCCCGCGCCGATCCTGATGGTCGGGCTTCAGGGGTCGGGCAAGACGACGACCACCGCCAAGCTCGCCAAGCGGCTGACCGACCGGCACGGCAAGCGGGTGCTGATGGCCTCGCTCGACACGAACCGCCCCGCCGCGATGGAACAGCTGGCCGTCCTGGGCCTTCAGATCGGGGTCGACACGCTGCCCATCGTCAAGGGCGAAAGCGCGGTGCAAATTGCCAAACGCGCGAAGACGCAGGCCGCGATGGGCGGCTATGACGTCTATATGCTGGACACCGCCGGGCGGTTGCACATCGACGCCGCGCTGATGGATGAGGTCCAGGCGGTGCGCGACGTGGCCAACCCGCGCGAGACGATGCTGGTGGTCGACGGGCTGACCGGCCAAGACGCGGTCAATGTGGCCGAGGAATTCGAGGCCAAGGTCGGTATTTCGGGCGTGGTGCTGACCCGGATGGACGGCGACGGGCGCGGCGGCGCCGCCCTGTCGATGCGCGCGGTGACCGGCAAGCCGATCAAGTTCGTGGGCCTCGGCGAGAAGATGGACGCGCTGGAGGAGTTCCACCCCGAGCGCATCGCCGGCCGCATTCTGGGCATGGGCGATATCGTCAGCCTGGTGGAAAAGGCGCGCGAGACGATCGAGGCCGAACAGGCCGAGCGCATGATGAAGCGTTTTCAGAAGGGTCAGTTCAACATGAACGACCTGAAGATGCAGATCCAGCAGATGCAGAAGATGGGCGGCATGGAAGGCGTCATGGGCATGTTGCCCGGCATGAAGAAGATGTCCGCCCAGGCCGAAAAGGCGGGCATGGACGACGGGATGCTCAAGCGCCAGATCGCGCTGATCAATTCGATGACCAAGAAGGAACGCGCCAATCCGCAGATCCTTCAGGCCAGCCGCAAGAAGCGCATCGCCAAAGGCGCGGGGCTGGAGGTGAGCGAGCTGAACAAGCTGCTCAAGATGCACCGCCAGATGGCCGACATGATGAAAAAGATGGGCAAGATGGGCAAGAAGGGGATGCTGAAGGGCGCGCTTGGCCAGATGTTCGGCAAGGGCGGCGCGCCGTCGCCCGAAGAGGCGGAGGCGATGGCGGCCCGGATGGGCGCCCCCGGCACCCTGCCCCCCGGCATGGCGAATTTCGGCGCAGGCGGCGGGCTGCCCCCCGGCCTGTCCGGCTTTGGAAAAAAGAAATGAGGCGGCTCTCGTGGATGCTTCCCGGTCTTTTGGCCGGATGCGCGGCGAGCGTGCCCGGCTCGGACGATCTGTTGCTCGACAATCAGTCGGCGTTCGGCGCGCCGGGGTTGTCGGTGCTCGTCGCGCGTGAGGGCGCCAGCGCGCGCGTCACGATCCTGTCGGCGCGCAGCCTCGGCCGGACCGAAGCCGCCGCGATTGCCGTCAAGGCCGCGCGCGAGGCGACCGCTTGCACCGAACTGACCCCTGTCGAGGTCGAGCCCGCGACCGCGGCGACGGCCGAAACGCATGTTCGCGTGGCCCTGGCGGGATGCAGCGCATGAGCATGCAAGACACCCCCACGCCCCGGATGACCCCCGAGACGGACGCCACCACGGATGCCACCAACCGCGCCGCAGACCTGCTGAAGGATCACCGCGATTCGATCGACCGGCTCGACGCGATCCTGGTCTACACACTGGGCGAGCGGTTCAAGCACACGCAGGCCGTCGGGCGGCTCAAGGCGCGGCACGACCTGCCGCCCTCGGACCCCGCGCGCGAGGACCGCCAGATCGAACGGTTGGAGTGGCTGGCCCAGGAGGCCGACCTCGACCCCGATTTCGCCAAGAAATTCCTGAATTTCGTCATTCAGGAAGTCATCCGTCATCACAAACAGATCAAGGAATAGGCGGGGCGACCCGTCAGGCCAGTATCAAGGAGAATTCTCATGGCTATGAAAATCAGACTAGCGCGCGGCGGCTCCAAGAAGCGCCCGCATTACGCCATCGTCGCCGCCGACAGCCGCATGCCGCGCGACGGCCGCTTCAAGGAAAAGCTGGGCACCTACAACCCGCTGCTGGCCAAGGACAGCGAGGACCGCGTCAAGATGGACATGGAGCGCGTGCAATTCTGGCTGGACCAGGGCGCCCAGCCCTCCGACCGCGTCAGCCGCTTCCTGGAAAACGCGGGCGTTCTGCCCAAGAAGGACCGCGCCAACAACAAGAAAGGCGTTCCCGGCAAGAAAGCCAATGAGCGCGCCGAGCAGAAGGCCGCCAAGTCGGCCGCTGCCGCAGAGGCCGCCAACGCCCCCGCGGATGATGCCGCTGCCGAGTGATCGCCGGACCCGGGGGCAGCCGCCGGAATTCGATCAGGAATTCCGGCGGACGCTCGACGACCTGCTGCGCTGGCGGCGGGACGTGCGGCATTTCCAGGCCACGCCTGTGGATGACGCGCTGATCGACCGCTGCCTGGACAGTTTCGCGCTGGCCCCCTCGGTGGGGCTGTCGCAACCCTGGCGCATCATGCGCGTCGACAGCCCCGCCGCGCGCGCGGAGGTGCTGGACAATTTCCAGACCGCCAATGCCGAGGCCCTGGCCGGATACAGCGGCGAACGCGCCCGCACCTATGCGGGGCTGAAGCTATCGGGCATGCGCGAGGCGCCCGTGCAGCTGGCGATCTTTTGCGATGAGGCGACGCGCCAGGGCCGCGGGCTGGGCGCAAAATCCATGCCCGAGATGCGCCGCTATTCGGTGGTCGCCGCCATCACCCAGTTCTGGCTGGTCAGCCGCGCCGAGGGTCTGGGCGTCGGCTGGGTTTCCATCCTCGACCCCGACCGGCTGTGCCGCGATCTGTCGGTGCCCGAGGGCTGGGTGCTGGTCGGCTATCTCTGCGTGGGGTGGCCCCAGGCGCAGACCGTCACACCGGAGCTGGAAACCGTCGGCTGGCAGACGCGCCAGCTTTCGCACCAGATCCTGAGGCGCTAGGGAGGATGTCTTTGCCCCCGTTCACGCCCCGCCTCCCGTTCACGCCCCGCCTCCCGTTCACGCCCCGCCCCCCATTCACGCCCCGCCCCCTGTCTCGCCCGCGCTGCCTCACGGAGAAGCTGTCTTGAAATCCGACCTGATCTGCCTTGGTGCGATTGCGGGCTCCTTCGGGGTCAAGGGCGAGGTGCGCCTGAAATCCTTCTGCGCCGATCCCGCCTCCATTGGCGATTACGGCCCCCTGATCACCGAGGACGGCACCCGCAGCTTTACCGTCAAGGTGACGCGGCCCGTCGCGGGCGGCTTCGCGGCCCGTCTGGGCGGCATCGCGAGCAAGGAACAGGCCGACGCGATGCGCGGCACCCGCCTTTATGCCCCGCGCGACGCCCTGCCCGCCCTGCCCGACGATGAATTCTACCACGCCGATCTGATCGGGCTGGAGGTGGTGGATACCGGCGGCGCGGCGCTCGGCCACGTGCGCGCGGTCATGAACCACGGCTCCGGCGATCTGCTGGAACTGTTTCAACCCGGCCGCAGCAGCACGATCCTGCTGCCCTTCACCCGCGAGGCCGTGCCGACGGTCGATCTGGCGCAGGGACGCATCGTCGCCGACCCGCCCGAGGGGCTGCTTTAACCCGCCCCGTCGTTCCGGCCGCCGCGCCTTCGCCTTTCTGCCCCCTTGACGGAACCTTTGCCCCGCAGGCCGGTTGAGCCGCGAGCGAGGATCACATCGGCGTGACCCGCCACGATCTGGCCAGAACATTGGTCGCAAATGAAAGGTTCCCCCATGCTGAAGCTTATCCTGATCCTCCTTGTCGTTGCGGCGATTGCTGGTCTGCTGGGCTTTGGCCGGGTGTCGGGCGCGGCGATGACCGGCGTGAAAATCCTGGTGGGGATCGCGCTCATCCTGTTCCTGCTGATGCTGCTGGGCGTCTTCGCGATCGCCTGACCCGGCCGATCCGCGCCTGCGCTGGCGGGTGGGGCCGAGCACGCGCCCCGGGCGCGCCGCCTGACCGGACACAAGCGCGGGCGCCTCTCTGCCGCGCGCGCTTTCCAGCGCTCTTGCGCAGGCTGCGGGCGCGGGATAGATCCGCGCAATGTCGACACCTCCGAGCAAATCCCACGGCAGGCTGCGGATCGCGGCCTCTGCCCGCCCACGCGAACTGATGAGCGACACCCCCGATCTGGCGGGAACGTGGAAGGCGCGGGTGATCACGCTGCTACCCGATGCCTTTCCCGGCATCCTCGGCGAAAGCCTGACGGGCAAGGCGCTGCAACAGGGCCTCTGGTCGCTGGAGCCGATCGACCTGCGGCTGTTCGGCGAAGGCAAGCATCGCAACGTCGATGACACGCCCGCGGGCGGCGGCGCGGGCATGGTGCTGCGCGCCGACATCGTCGATCGTGCCCTCGGCTTTGCCGCCCGCGACACGCCCGACCCGGCGGCGGCGCCCGGCCAATGGCCGGTGATCTACCTGTCGCCGCGCGGGCGGCGCTTCGATCAGGCCATGGCGCACCGGCTGGCGTCCGCGCGCGGTGTCACGCTGCTGTGCGGCCGGTTCGAGGGCGTGGACGAACGCGTGCTGGAACATCATGGCGTCGAGGAGGTCTCGCTCGGGGACTTCGTGATGACCGGCGGCGAGATCGCAGCTCAGGCCTTGATCGACGCCACGGTCCGCCTTATACCGCGCGTGCTGGGGAATCAGGCATCGACGGAGGAGGAATCCTTTTCCGACGGTCTGCTGGAACATCCGCAGTATACGAAACCCGCTGTCTGGAACGGTCGCGCGATCCCCGAAGTTCTTCTTTCGGGACATCACGCCAATATCTCCGACTGGCGCCGGGTCATGGCCGAAAGGCTGACAAAGCAACGACGACCTGATCTCTGGCGGGCTTACTGTGCAAGACACAATAGGGACCCGGACGAAGACCGAGAGCTCTGAGGACGCGCCCACTTCGCGGAAAAAACCGCGAGCATGATTAGGAGAGCTGCGATGGATCTGATCGCACAGCTGGAAGCCGAGCAAGTTGAAGCGCTCGGCAAGGAAATTCCGGATTTCAAGGCGGGTGACACCATCCGCGTCGGCTTCAAGGTGACGGAAGGCACGCGCACCCGCGTGCAGAACTACGAAGGCGTCTGCATCGCACGCAAGAACGGCGTGGGCATCGCGGGCAGCTTCACCGTCCGCAAGATTTCGTTCGGCGAGGGCGTGGAGCGTGTGTTCCCGCTGCACTCGACCAACATCGACAGCATCACCGTGGTCCGCCGCGGCAAGGTGCGTCGCGCCAAGCTTTACTACCTGCGCGCGCGTCGCGGCAAATCCGCCCGTATCGCGGAGCAGTCCAACTATCGGCCGAAGAAATCGGCCGGCGCCCAAGCCTGAGGAGAGACGAGATGAAAGCCGACATCCACCCCGACTATCACATCGTCGACGTCAAGATGACCGACGGCACCGTGGTTCAAATGAAATCCACCTGGGGCTCCGAAGGCGACCAGCTGGCGCTGGACATCGACCCGTCGGTCCACCCGGCCTGGACCGGAGGCTCTTCGCGGTTGATGGACACGGGCGGCCGCGTATCGAAATTCAAGAAAAAATACGAAGGACTGGGTTTCTAGGCCACAGTTTGCTCACTGGCGCTTCCCAAGCGCCAATACACAACATATAGTGAAGGCGTACCCTATCGGGTACGCCTTTTCAGTATTTGAGGCGGGGGCAATTTCTGCGTGGCACATATTATCGTATCCGGGAACGAAAAGGGCGGCTCTGGCAAATCCACAGTGTCGATGCATGTGGCCACGGCGCTGGCCCGCATGGGGCACAGGGTCGGCGCGATGGATCTGGATCTGCGTCAACGCACCTTTGGCCGATACATCGAGAACCGGCTCGGCAACGCACAGAAGAACGGGCTGAGCTTTGCCAGCCCCGAGCTGATGGAACTGCCCGAGGTCGATGAGGCCACGCTCGGACCCGGCGAAAACGTGTTCGACGTCAAGCTGTCGACCGCCGTGGCCCAGCTCGAGGGCAAATGCGATTTCATCGTCATCGACTGCCCCGGTTCGCACACCCGGTTGAGCCAGGTGGCGCATTCGCTGGCCGACACGCTGATCACGCCCCTCAACGACAGCTTCGTCGATTTCGACCTGCTGGCGCGGATGGACCCCGACAACAACAAGATCCTGGGGCCTTCGGTCTATTCGGAAATGGTCTGGGCGGCACGGCAGCTGCGATCACAGGCGGGCTTGCCGCCGATCGACTGGATCGTGCTGCGCAACCGGCTGGGCAGCCAGTACATGCACAACAAGAAAAAGGTCGGCGAGGCGCTGGAAACGCTGTCCAGGCGCATCGGCTTTCGCGTGGCGCCCGGCTTTTCCGAGCGCGTGATCTTCCGCGAACTTTTCCCCCGCGGCCTGACGCTGCTGGATCTGAAGGACATCGGCATTCAGAACCTCAACCTGTCGAACGTCGCCGCGCGGCAGGAAGTGCGCGACCTGATGAAATCGCTGGAACTGCCGGGCGTCACGATAGATTTCTGACCGGGTGCGGCGCCCGCGCCCGTGCCCTGTAACATTCCGGCGCCGGATGGATGCGAATTGTTTCAGCCGTCCGCCTTGCCGAGCGCCCGAAGCGGTCCCCGAGCGGTTTCGCCCGCCCCCGCGCTCACCTGTGTTCAACCCGATGTGACACGGCCGCCGCGCCCCTGTCGCGCGCCGCCTTAAAAACGCATTATCGCCTGAACGATGCAGGAGATGCCCGTCCATGACCCAGAGCACGGTTAATCGAAAAGCGGGACTTCTGCGCGGGCTGCCGCTGCTGGCGATCCTGATCTGCGCCGCGCTCGGCGCGTTCTTCCTGCGCGATTACCTCTCGTTCGAGACGCTGCGCGAAAATCACGAGGGGCTTGCCTCCTTCCGCGATGAAAACAGGGTGCTGACGGTCCTGGCCTTCGTCGGCGTCTATGTGCTGATCGCCGGATTCAGCCTGCCGGGGGCGACGATCGCGACGCTCACCGGCGGCTTCCTCTTCGGGGTGTTCCCGGGGGTGCTCTATAACGTGCTGGGGGCGACCATCGGCGCCACGGCCATCTTTCTGGCGGCGCGCTGGGGTCTGGGCGACATGCTGGCCGCGCGGCTTCGGGGCGGCGACGGGGCCGTGTCGCGCATCAAGACGGGCATCGACGACAATCAATGGTCGATGCTGTTTCTGATCCGGCTGGTGCCGGCGGTGCCCTTTTTCGTGGCCAATCTGATACCCTCGCTGGTGGGCGTGCCGCTCCACCGCTATGTGATCACGACGTTCCTCGGCATCATTCCCGGTGCGCTGGTCTATACCTCCGTCGGGGCGGGGCTGGGCGATCTGTTCGAGCGCGACGAGACGCCCGATTTCGGCATCATCTTCGAATGGCACATCCTGCTGCCGATCCTGGGGCTTTGCGCGCTGGCGCTGCTGCCTGTCGCGTTGAAGGCGGTCCGCCGCGAAAAGGGGCTTTGACATGAGCGACAGGATCGACACCGACATCTGCGTCATCGGGGCGGGGTCCGCCGGGCTGTCGCTGGCGGCGGGCGCGTCCCAGATGGGCGCGCGGGTGGTTCTGGTCGAAGGCCACAAGATGGGCGGCGATTGCCTGAATTACGGCTGCATTCCCTCCAAGGCCCTGATCGCGGCAGCCAGACACGCGCAGGGAATGCGATCCGGTCGGCCGTTCGGCATCACGCCCGTGGTCCCCGACATCGACTATGCCGCCGCAATGAACCATGTGCGTGACGTGATCGCCACCATCGCGCCCGTCGACAGCCAGGACAGATTCGAGGGGCTGGGCGTGCACGTCATCCGCGCCCATGGCCGTTTTGTCAGCCCGACCGCGCTTGAGGCGGGCGGTCATGTGATCACGGCGCGCCGGTTCGTGATCGCCACCGGCTCCTCCCCGCTGGTACCGCCGATCAAGGGGCTCGACAGCGTGCCCTATCTGACCAACGAAACACTGTTCGACCTGCGCGAACGGCCCGCGCATCTGCTGATCATAGGCGGCGGGCCCATCGGAATGGAAATGGCGCAGGCCCACCGCAGGCTGGGGTGCGATGTGACCGTGATCGAGGGCGAGACGGCGCTTGGCCGCGACGATCCCGAATGCGCGGCGATCGCGCTGGACCGGCTGCGCGGCGAAGGCGTGCGCATCATCGAGGGCGAGCAGGCCGCGCAGATCGGCGGCACGGCCGGGGCGATCACGCTGCGCACCTCCGCCGGAACCGAAGTGTCCGGCTCGCACCTGCTGGTCGCGGTCGGCCGCAAGGCCAATATCGACCGGCTCGATCTGGACCGCGCCGGGGTCGACCACGACCGAACCATCACCGTCGGCGACGATCTGCGCACCAGCAACCGGCGCATCTATGCCATCGGCGATGTCGCGGGGCGGCTGCAATTCACCCATGTCGCCGGGTATCACGCCGGGGTCATCCTGCGCCCGATCCTCTTTGGCCTGCCCGCGCGCGCGCGCAGGCACCATATTCCCTGGGCCACCTTCACCGACCCCGAACTGGCGCAGGTCGGTCTGACCGAGGCCCGGGCGCGCGAGGTCCATGGAAACAAGGCAAGCTGCGTCCGTTTCGCCTTTGCCGAAAACGACCGCGCCGTGGCCGAACGCCGCACCGAGGGTCTGATCAAGGTCTCCGTCGTGCGCGGCAAGCCGGTCGGCGCCACCATCGTGGGTCCGCATGCGGGCGATCTGCTGGGGGTCTGGGCGCTTGCCATCGCCAACGGCACGAAGATGAGCGGCATCGCCGGGATGGTCGCCCCCTACCCCACCTGGGGCGAAGTGAACAAACGCGCGGCAGGGGCCTACTTTTCCCCAAAGCTTTTTGATAACCCCTTGGTAGAGCGGACCGTAAGGCTGGTGCAGCGCATCATCCCCTAACCGCGATGACAGGGGTAAGGGAATGTTCCTGAACACACTCTCCGGCCGGTTCCTGCTGCTTACCACCGTGTTCGTCATGCTGGCCGAAGTGCTGATCTTCGTGCCCTCCGTCGCGCGGTTCCGCCAGGATTATCTGTCGTCGCGGCTGGAGCGCGCGCAGATCGCCTCGCTGGCGCTGCTGACGGAAAACATGGTTCCCCCCGATCTGGAAAAGGAACTGCTGGCCAATGCAGAGGTGTTCAACGTGGTGCTGCGGCGCGACGCGGTGCGCCAGCTTGTGCTATCCTCGCCCATTCCCTCGCCGGTCCATGCCACATACGACATGCGCGCGCCCGGCGCCTGGACGCTGATCCGCGACGCGCTCGCCCAGATGGCCGACCCGGCCGACCGGGTGATCCGCGTTCTGGGCGATCCGGTCCGGGAGGCGGGGATGCTGATCGAGATCACGATGCCGACCCGCGACCTGCGGCTCGCCATGATCGACTACGGGCTGCGCATCCTGCTGCTGTCGGCTGTCATCTCGATCTTCACGGCCGTGCTCTTGTTCCTTGCGGTGCGCCGGTTCCTCGTCAAGCCGATCGAGCGGCTGGTCGATCACATGGCCTCCTACGCGGCCGCCCCCGAGGACGCGCAGCGCATCATCGCCCCCACCGCCGGCGTGATCGAGCTGCGCCGCGCCGAAGACGCGCTTCAATCCCTGGAAAAGCAACTGACCGCCGCCCTGCGCCAGCGGCAGCGGCTGGCGCAGCTGGGCGCGGCAGTGGCCAAGATCAGCCACGATCTGCGAAACATCCTGACCACCGCGCAGCTGTTCGCGGACCGCATGGACCAGTCCGAGGACCCGGGCGTCCAGCGCGCCGCGCCCAAGCTTGTCGCCTCCATCCGCCGCGCGGTGAACCTGTGCGAAAGCACCCTGGCCTTCGGCAAGGCCGAAGAGGCTCCGCCGACGCTTGCCCGCGTCGATCTGGCCGCCCTGGTGGCGGACGTCTTCGAGAGCGACGCGCTTTCCGCACCCGACGCCCAGGTTGAACTTCGCCGGGAAATCCCCGCCGATCTGAGCGTGCGCTGCGATCCCGAGCAGATGTACCGCGTGCTGGCCAACCTGATCCGCAACGCGCGCCAGGCCATCGCCGCCACGGGCGCGCCCGGCCGCGTGCTTGTGTCCGCCCGGGAGGGCGCACGCGACTGGACCATCAGCGTCAGCGACACCGGCCCCGGCCTGCCCCCCAAGGCGCAGGAGCATCTGTTCACCGCCTTCCAGGGCGGCACGCGCAAGGAGGGCACCGGCCTCGGCCTCGCGATCGCCGCCGAACTGGTCGACGGCCACGGCGGCACGCTGACGCTGGAACGCACCGGCCCCGAGGGCACATGCTTCGCCATCACGCTGCCGAAAACCGCGGCCATTTTCGATCCGCAAATCTTGTAAAATCCCACTTGCATCGCCCGCGCGCCACAGGTAGACCGCCCCACGACGCGCTGGTAGCTCAGTTGGATAGAGTACTTGACTACGAAGAGAGTAGTCTCTCTTCCAGCTTTCCTAAAAGACACCTGAAAACAGCAAGTTACGGCCAGGGGTCGGATTGGTTAGGGGAATTTTCCCCAAGACTTCCCCACAGCCTTCCCCTTCCCCCGCCCCGGCCCGTGCCGGGGTTTTTGCGTTTTTAGGGGAAGGTTTGGGGAGACCCGGCGGATTTAGGGGAAGATAGGGGAAGATCAGGCCGAAACGGGGCGTCCTTCCGGTGGGGTCGGGCTTTTCTAGGGGAAGATCGGCTCCGTGTCGGTTACTGCTTCTCTCGCCACAGTCACTAGTTGGTCTGCGTTCGAACGAACGCTACGTGTTCCAGAACCGCTGCCTCTAGGTGGCGACAGCTTTCACTGCGGGCCTCGCCTTGACGTCATCACTCCGCTCGTTGGGATCTCGGCCTCCCTTCGTCGGCATACGAGGTAGAGGCAGGGTACTGCGCGACGGAGTTGGCAGTCGCGAGCCTTGCGACGAGCAAACCCGGGGCGGTTCAGTGCTGCCGCGTCTCTACGAAAGAGGTGGTTTCCCCTGCCCGGTGTTTGCCTCCATTGCACACTGAATCTTCGGGCCAGGGGGCCGACCGCGCTCCGGAAAGGGCCTTTGTCTCGTGACTGAGTACGCTTCGGTCCTCACCGCTGACGCAGACAGCCTGACGCTAACTCGATCAGCAATCGACCGGGACCTCGAGTATCCGATAACGGCCAAAGTTAGATAGGCAAGATATCCAAAATTGTCTCTTGACGGTCGGCCCTGTTACCCGTAGATCGCAGTCGAACGGACTGGTAGCTCAGTTGGATAGAGTGTCTGGCTACGAACCAGAAGGTCGGGGGTTCGAATCCTCCCCAGTCCGCCACATCATCGGCCATCGATGTGCGCATTAACTAACGAGACGCAGCGCGCCTAGCATTGTATGACGGGAATCTAACTGAGCGGGTTGTGATCCCAATGGCTCGCGGTGCCGGAAGGAACAACTAGGCTGTGCCAAGACTAGATTTGGCAATTTGGTAAGAGCGTTGTTCTTTGCGGGCATTTCCTGAGAGCGGATGTCGGTAGCCGGAAAAGTGCCAAGAAAAAGCTCAGAAGCAGGCAAGCCAGGTCGGACTTAGAATAATTCCTGCTGCTTTTCATCGACCACTGCGACCCTTGTGTCGAGCCTTGTTAGAACGAGTTTCCCATCCTTAATTGATGCCCTGTATCGCGAAGGGTCATCAAGGAAGGAAAAGATGACGCCGGGCCCGTTAGAAGTTGCCACAAGTTTGCTTGGTGGTACGACCACAGTATTTTCCTTGCTCTCGACCTTGCCTAAGTCAGATATTCGGACTTGTTCTTGACGTTCGATAGGGCTGTCACGATGAGGTAATGCGGTTTCGACGAGAACCACGCCTTCATTAAAGCCGCCACGTTTTGAGACCTTTTCCTCCGCAAGTCGTTCAATTTTGCTCCAACGAAGGCCAGAACAGTTGGCCAGGCCCTTCACCACTTCCAAAACGTCTGCAAGCTCAGCAGCACGGTCATCATCCGTGTGGGCTCTCAAGAACTCATCAAGCTCTTCTAGCAACTTACCCGCCAACGCTAGTTGCATATCGCCTTTCGCAAGCTTGGCTTCTCTAACGGTCTCTCCACCTTGCGCTATAGTGGCAGGGATCTTATCACGGACGAGCTTGCCAAAAACTTGCGCGTTGCGTTTCCGATAGTACTTGGGTGCATTCGTGAGAACGACGGGGATATTCTCCTGGTTCAGCCTGTAGTATGCATGACCGAGGATTGAGCCTTCAAGTTGGACAGGCAGATTCCGCTCCTTTGCCAAGGCAATGACCGACTCAAGGAAAGCATTATCTCGAATGAGATCTGCGTCGGGCGATAATTGGAGCGTAACCTTCTCGGCGGGAACTCGTTTCAGATCACTCGGGTTCGATAAGCGAAAAGGCTGGTATTGAACATCCTGTCTTGGCGATGGATCAAGGATTTCGCGGGAACGAAACCATGGAAGATTGCGCCCGATCTTGTAGTCCTCGGGAATGTCGCAAAACCACATAATCTGCGCATCTTCGTTTAGCTTATTGGCGATCTTAGAAGTGCGAACCGCAATCTCAATCTTATCAGCGGCGGTCAAAACCTGCCGTCGCCCGGATCGGGTCCTTGTGCTCCGATATTCCCATTTCCCACCATCGACTTCAATCAAGAAAGAGGGTTTGTAGGTTGTCTTGGTTTGAATAACTCTATTTTGTGCGACATTGACTTCATAGGTATCGACGGGAAGTACTTGCATGCCATCCGGTAGCCCCCAAAGCGCATCGACAATCACTACCGGATTTCCCGGTCTGGCATATGCCCACGCGGAAGCCATTGCGGGAAGGAAGGCATGGAAGAGGAAAATAATATCTTCTCTCTCGACGCCCTGTCTCTCAAACTGAGAAATCGTTTCCTTACACCATTTTATCGCATCTTCAACCCCTATGGTATCCGTACGAGGAAGATTGAATTTCTGCGCGCTTTCTTTAATGCAATCTGTTCTGACAACCAATCTATTGCCTGTTAGTGCCTTCATCTCGGACACCAGTTTGTCGTATTCTCTTCTATCAGTGGACGTCGAAGCGACCCGCTTCGGCTCGAGTGGGTAGATTCGTGGAGGCTGTATGCCATCCTCCTCAAAGTCAAAATCAGACAGATTTTTCAGCTTTGGCCATTTTGTTTTCGAACCGATCGCATATGGCCGGATGCTTGTTGCGGCGTCCAGGTTCAAATCGGCAGGCGCTTCCAGCTTGAGGTCCTTTTTGGGATCAAGTCCAACGTCCAACTGAGGCCACTCAAAGTCGACCTGCATCAGATACAGCGAACTATCGTGCACAAGCCATTCAAGGTGACAACGCTCAGAAAACTCTTCTACAAGAAAGTGTCCGACTGATCTCAAAGGCTGATGAGGGATTTGACTTCCACATGTCAGAGGGTTTCTGGGATCCGGAGATGTTGTGAATTTTGAGTTGATACCCTTCGAGGGGACCCATTGTGGTAACTCTAATTCGTATGACCACTGGTTTATTGTCGGGCTTACGCGATGCTCGTTTGAAAGGTGCCCAGCAAATTCGGCTCTGACATACTTTTGAACGACTATGCCGAGGTCGGCTCCGGCTTCAACAGCGGCAGCGTCATCATAGAGTTTTCCCAGTTCTGTGATTAGAGTACTAAAGTTCCATCCACTTTTTAGAACGCGAGATTGAAATTTCCCTCGATCTTGCAGTGTTTCGGACCTGCCGCTGGAGCGAAGAATAATACGATCGAAGGAGCAGCCCTGCAGCCATGACCATAGATTTTTTACTTCGGAATCTGACCCGAGATCGGCCCCATTCCGCCATGAATTGTGAACTTGTACTGAAAGAGCCGCAAACTCAAGGCGCCATGCGGGAGGTAGGAACGCTAGCCCAGCCGCTTTTACACCATACTTCTTCGTGATCTTTGCGTGCGAGTCGAAGTCTTTTTCAGTTGGCGGCGTTGCGTCGATCAGCATTATTAACTGTCATCCAAAGTACCGAAGGTTTTCTTCGCGAGATTCTGAAGGGCGGCCAAAATGTTGTCCGAGAAGTAACCAAAAACAAATCCGAAACCTAAAAGAACGTAGTAGTCGTCGAAGCTCTCATTTTTCAAAAACGGGATGGAGCCAGATGCAAAGAGAAGCCCCGTAAAGAGTGAGACCATTGAGGAATTGAAGGGCACAATAATTCGCCATAGACATCGATCAATGTTCCAGATGCCTTTTGCAACTGAATGGTACATCCATTTGAGGTCGAATACCGCACCTCCAACAAAACCCGCTAGCGCCAGTGCGATCCATTTCGCCTCTTCTTCAGCAACATAGACGCCGAACAAAGAGTTATAGATAAACCCTTCCTTTGTGAATTCCGCTGATTTTTCGGTAACAGCTTCGATCAGGAAATAGTTGGCGACGATCAAATAGGAAAACAGAAGCAGGAATTCCGCGGCGATCTGGCACCAAGCGCGTCTCTGATAACGTGATTTCCAGTCTCCAGTATCTCGACCATCGTCGTAATCTGGCAGTTCTTCATCTTCTTCAGCCATTTGCGCCAATGGCTTCCAGTGTAGCAGAGACATTTTCGACGAAATCATTGCCCCTGTAATCCCAGCGGTCTGCGTTCCCAGTTTCTCGAGCGATAATTTTTCTGAAGAACTGCGAGCGTGGGCAATCAATCGCCTTGTATGCGGAAATCTCGCCAGAAGACACAAACCAATACTCGCTGTCTGTGCAATCATTTTGAGGAACTCTGTCTGTGCCCGCATGCATCCATTCACTTGCCGTCTCGGCTTGCGCAGCCTCAAGAAGATTAAAATCAACTGGGGCAATATGAAGATGTGCCTGATCGACGCCGCATGAAACTGGCGAACCTTTCAATCCGCCATGCTCGAAAGTGTATGTTGCTCCAAATTTCGATTCAATTTTACTGATCGTGCGGTTCACCAGTTCCCTCAGTTCACCAAACATGGATTGTGGTACGTCTGCCATGCGCGGTGTTGGGAACTTCGGCACAACGAGCACCCATCCGGCTACAATTGACCCCTTCGTTGGAAGAACCGCGAAATTCTGCGTCTCTTCTATGATTATGTCGTAGAGCGCAGTTGTCGACCTTTGTCTTGGCAGGAAGAGCCAATGAAACTTGTTGTCGTGGCCAGGTCTTGTGTCTGCGAGGGTCATTTCTAACATTTCTTGAGGTTGCTAGGTGGAGTTCTACCACATATCGCTGAATTGGCAGAGGTTGCTCACAGCTCGTGCTGTGCTTGGGATACCCGCAAATTGCCGTTGGATCAACCTTCTGCCTTGAGCTACGGGTGGCCGGCCACTGATTTTTTATCCAGCCGCGACCGGAGCCGGGACGGTGTTTACGCCGATGGGCGCAAGTTGAGCAATCGCCCGACGCGTGGAGCTTTCGTCTTGCGCTGCGGGGCGGGCGATTGCGGTGGTCAGGCTCCGCGCGTAGTCAGCCGGGGTCTGGTAGTCCAAGGCCGAATGCGGACGCTCGGTGTTGTAGTCCGTAGCCCAAGCCGCGATCACGACACGCGCGTGAGCCAGGTTACGGAACATGGTCTCGTTGAGCACTCGTCGCACATGGGCCGTCGAAACTCTCCACGAAAGCGTCCTGCATCTGCCTGCCCAACGCTATGTGATGCCATTCGATCCTCTGCTTCGGAACACCACCGCAAGATGGCATGCGAGGTCAGTTTCGTCCCGTTGTCGCTGACGATCATTTCTGGCCTGCCGCGTCGCTCGATCAAAGCCGTCAGTTCGTGCGCCACCCTGCGCCCAGAGATCGAAGTGTCAGGGATCGCGGCGAGGCACTTCCGGGTAACATCGTCGACTACGTTGAGCACCCGTGAGCGTTGGCCGCTGGCGAACTGGTCGTGGACAAAATCCAGCGATCCGTTGCCCCGCAGTCGTTTGCAGTGCAAACGAAGAGAGGGGGCGGGCGTTGGGACGCGCCGCGGCCAGGATCGGGGCCCCGTGTTCCGACAGCCTTGCGCCGGGCCTTCCTTTTGCGCACGTCAGGTCTGCTTTGCGGTAGAGCCGGTAGATCCGGTTGACCCCGGACGGCTCGCCCTCGCGACGCAGCAGCACGAAGAGCCGCCGATAGACGAACCGTCGGCGCTCGTTGGCCAGTTCCCGCAACCGCCCGCGCAGCACCGTGTCCGGCGCACGCTGCGCCTGATAGTGGACCATCTTGCTATCCGCCCCGGCAATCCGGCACGCCCGACGTTCCGGGAGCCCGAGCAGGGACCTCAGGTGCGCGGTCGCCTCGCGCTTCACAGAAGGCGTCGCCAATTTTTCAAAACAGCTCCTTCATGGCAGCCAGAGCCGGCATGCTCAGCGAGCAGGTTCTTCAGCTTCGCATTCTCGTCCTCGAGCGTCTTCGGACGCTTCGCCTCCGATACCGTCCTGCCTCCCTGGCGATGTAAGGCGAGGTTTTATCACTCAGCATCTCGACCGGACGAGGTGCCCTGTTGGTTCCGAACCGCAGTTCGACCGCCTACAGCATCATGTCGCGGATATCCGAGCCACTGATGCCTGCATTCACCACGGCTCGCCAAGAGATGATCTCCCGGTCGTGCGCGTCGATAAAGAACGCGCCCCGGATGATCTCACGGTTCCAGCAGGTGAACTCGAACCCATCAGGCGCCGCCAACGATACAGAAGGTTCGAAGCAACGACATTCCGGCTAGCTATGACGGAGATGCTGGCGCCGTCCTCGAGGGTCTCCTCGACGATCCGGATCTTTTCAGCAGCAGACCAGCGGCGCCTACGGCCGCCATCGGTGATGATCTCATAGTCAGACATAGGCACCTGCTTAGGTGCATGCCTAAATCTCCATGGTTATCCCCAAGTGTCCGGGCGTAACGGGGCGCGGGATTAATATGCTGTGGTAGCCGGAGCCAAATGGATAAAGCCTTCAGCCGAGCGAGAAGCGCCCTTTCACCTTGCCGATGATCTCAAGCTCGTCGAGCGAGTTGGGGTCGAGATCCACATCCTGACCCGTGATCCGCATCTTCGGCGGGAGCCAGAACTGGGCATTACTGGAAGGGGGCCGAAGCGCGATCACTTGTCGCTAAAGAGCGATTACTTGTTAGGTCGGTGCCCTCGCTTCGTCCGCGGCTCCCCCAAATCTTCCCCTAAATCTTCCCCTAAAACTCTAGGGGAAGAGGGTATTTTTCCCGTATTTTCCAGTGTTGATTGCTTACAATTCGAGCGGTAGGTGCCGGTTAACCTTTTGAAGCGTATTAAAAAGTTACATCGCTACAATCGCTTACAAAAACCCCGATCATGCAGCTACGAATCAAGGGGTCGGGGGTTCGAATCCTCCCCAGCGCGCCACTTTCCCCCTCCAATAACCGCCTGACCCGCGCCTTTTCGGGCCGCCGGGCGTATGTGGCCTTTCCTCGTGAACACCTCGATGGCCGACCGGCGGCTTCGCCTGCGCCCCGGCGCGTGCAAGGTGTGGTTGAAGGCCGCGCCTCCTTTATTCTGTCGCAATTGCGTCCGAAGCTGGCCTGCGTGAAAAAGAACAATACCTTATGGTCCGGTACCGCGCGCTGATCGTGCGATTTCAGGGGAGATGCCGGTTGGGAGACAGCAAACACCAGACCACGCCCCCTTTCTCCGCGGACGGGGAAATGGGTGCGTTGTTTCGCGCGCATGACTGGGCGCGCTCGCCGCTCGGCGCCCCCGAGGGCTGGCCACAGGTGCTTCGCGTCCTGGTCGATTTGATGCTGGCCTCGAGCCAGCCCATGTTCATCGTCTGGGGCCCCGAGCGAACGATCCTCTACAACGATGCCTATGCGGAAATCCTGGCGGCCAAACATCCCGCGCTCGGCCAGTCCTTCGACCGGATCTGGCACGAAATCTGGGACCGGGATCTGAAACCCATCGTCGCGCGCGCCTACGCGGGCGAAGCGCTGCACATGGACGACATTCCGCTGATGATGACCCGCAAGGGCTATCTCGAAGAAACGCATTTCTCCTTTTCCTATACGCCCGTTCGCGACGCCGACGGGGCCGTGCAGGGGTTTCTCTGCCCGTGCCTCGAGATCACCGAACAGGTGCTGGAAGAACGACGCGCGCGGTTGAGGGTCGAGCTGAACGAAAGCTTTCGGACGCGCAAGGAGTCCGGCGCGCTCAGCCCCGACGCGGCGGCGGCTCTCGCCCGGCATCTCGGGGCGGAGCAGATCGAATATGCCGAAATCGACCCCGCGGGCGAGTACGCGCTGATAGACAGCGACTGGAACACCGGCGACATGCCCAGAAACGTCGGGCGGCACCGGCTGCAGGATTTCGGTGCCGATTTCGTCGCCGATCTGCTGCGGGGCCGCAGCATCGTCATCGACGATGTGCGCGAGGACCCGCGCACCTGCGCCCCCGACGCGCGCGAGGCCTTCGCGCAGCGCGGCATCCGCGGGCTTCTGAACGTTCCGCATCTGAGCGACGGACGGCTCGTCGCCGTGCTGGCGATCCACTCCGCGCAACGCAAGCACTGGCACCCCGCCGATGTCGCCCTGATCGAAGATGCCGCACAAAGAATCCATGCGGCCGTCGAGGGCGCGCGCACGGAAGCAGCCCGCCGCCGCAGTGAACGGCAATTGCGCGAGACACGCGATGCGCTGGCAATGGCGACCCAGGCATCCAGCCTGGGATGGGCGAGCTGGAATTTCGCGACCGGCACCGCGACGATGGACGCCCGGGGGCAGGAGATCATGGGCTTTGACGACGGCGAGACCACCGTGGCGGAATGGATGCAGCACATCCACCCCGAGGACCAGGCGGGTGTCGAGGCGCAGATCCGCAGCTGCGCGCGCGAAGGCCTGCCATTCGACCTCGCGTACCGGGTGCTGCGCCCCGGCGGCAGCCCGCGGCACGTGCATTGCACGGGCATTTTTCACAATACCGGGGATGGCCGCCCTGTCGTCGGCAGCGGCTTCGTGCGCGACGTGACCGACCAAAAGCGGGCCGAGCAGCATCAGAACATGCTGATGGCCGAGCTGGATCACCGGGTAAAGAACATCCTCGCCGTCGTGCAGTCGATCGCGCGCCAGAGCCTCGCACGCGGACAGGGCGTGGCGCCGGAAGCGGCCGATCGGCTGGTCGGACGGATCTCCGCCTTGGCACAGTCGCATTCCCTGCTGGCGCGCAGCCGCTGGGAGGGGGCCTCCTTCGAAGTTCTGGTGGAAAACGCAATAGCCCCCTACCGCGGCGACGGAAGCGGGCGGATACGCGTCGAGGGGCCGGGGATGAAGGTGACCCCCAAGGCCGCGCAGACCCTGACGCTCGCCCTGCATGAGCTGGTCACCAACGCAGCCAAATACGGCGCGCTTTCCAGCGATCAGGGGCGGCTCACCGTCGTCTGGCAGATTGCGGGCACGCCCGACAACCGGCGGCTGGTCTTCGTCTGGCAGGAAGAGGGCGGCCCCCCGCTGGAAAGCGCACCGCGCCAGAAGGGTTTCGGCTCCCTGCTCATCGAACGAGTGCTGACGTCGGAACTGGGCGGCGAGGTGTCTCTCGATTATGCGCGCGCGGGGCTCAAGGTCGTGATCGACCTGCCGCTCGACAATTTGCAGACCGCGGATGGCAAAATCGAACGTAGCTACAGCCCCGCCGATCCGGTGGAAGGCGATTGCGAGGCGATCCAAGGCAAAAGGGTCCTTGTGATCGAAGATGAATCGCTCGTCGCGCAGGAAACCGCCAATGCCCTGCACGCCGCCGGCTGCACGGTGGTCGGGCCTGCCTCGACAATCGCCGACGCGCTGAGGATAGTTGCGAAGGACGCGTTCGATGCCGCCGTCCTGGACATCAACCTGGACGGCAAGCTCGTCTGGCCTGCCGCGCATGTGGTGGCGGCGCGCGAGATTCCGTTCGTCTTCACCACAGGCTATTCCGGGGTCATCGACATCCCGGCCGAGCTGAAGGACGCGCCGTGGCTGGAAAAGCCATTCGATGGGAAACAACTGGTGCGCACGCTTGCCGCGGCGGTGAGCAAGCGGCGCGCGTAGCGCGCGGCCGGGGCGCATCTGCAATATCGCAGACGCCCTCGCAGGAACGAAGTGCGGCGCGACAGGTTCACCTTTCAGGAGGACTTGCCAATGACCCTGCGTTTCAAACAAATCCTGGCCGACGGCGTTGCGGAATGCTCCTATCTGCTGGGCGACGACGCCGCGCATGTCTGCGCCGTGGTCGATCCGCGGCCCGACGTCGATGTCTACCTGGAGACGGCGCGCCGCTTCGGCCTTGCGATCACCCATGTGTTCGAAACCCATATCCACGCGGATTTCATGAGCGGCGCGCGAGAGCTGGTGGACCGCCTCGGCGGGCAGGCCAAGCTTTATGTCAGTGCCGAAGGCGGCGCGGAGTACGGGTTCGCGCATGAGCCCCTGCACGACGGGGACGAGTTCAGCTTCGGCGGCATACGGATGAAGGCCCGCCTGACGCCCGGCCATACGCCCGAACACCTGTCCTATCTGCTGTTCGACGGGGACAAGGAAACCCCCTGGGGCGTCCTTTCGGGCGACGCCTTCTTCGTCGACAGCGTCGGGCGGCCCGATCTGATGGGCGACGACCAGACCGAGGAACTGACGGAAAAGCTGTTCCACACCGTCCAGGACATCTTCATGGCGCTGCCCGACGATGTCATCCTCTATCCCTGTCACGGGGCGGGGTCCGCCTGCGGCCCCGACATCGGCGACAGGATGTCCAGCACGATCGGCTACGAGCGGCGCTTCAACAGCTATGCACGGATCACCGATCTGGAGGCGTTCAAGAAAGCCATGCAACAGGATGCGCCGCCGGTGCCGACCCATTACCCCCGGCTGAAAAAGGTCAACGCGGGCGGCCCCGAGGTGCTGCGCAACCTGCCCCGGATCGAGCCGATGAACGTGGCGCGCTTTGCCGAGGCCACCAAGGAGGGGGCGCAGATCCTCGACGTGCGCGACATGCTCGATTTCGGGGCGGGCCATGTGCCCGGCAGCCTCAACATCGGGGCCCGGCCCGAGCTGTCTGTCTGGGCGGGCTGGCTTCTCGACCCCGAAAGGCCCATCCATCTGGTGCTGCATGAAGACAGCGACCTGCCCGACGTGCTGCGTCTGCTCTGGCGCACCGGCTTCACCGATTTCGGCGGTTACCTGGCGGGCGGCATGGCCGCCTGGCGCGAGGACGGTCGGCCTTTCGCGCAGATTCCGCAGACCTCGGTGCATGAGCTGAAGGAGACGCAGGATCTGACGCCGCTCGACGTGCGCAAGCCCGAGGAATGGGAGGAAGGTCACGTGCCGGGCGCCAAATTCGCCTTTCTCGGAAAACTGCGCGAGGACATGGCGCAGCTGGACCGCACCGCCCCCTACGCGACCTATTGCGCGAGCGGCTTTCGCGCCTCCATCGCGGCGAGCCTGCTGAAACGCGAGGGCTTCGAGCAGGTGCACAACGTACCCGGCAGCTGGAAGGCCTGGACGGCGGCGGGTTACCCGACCGAAAAACCGGACAATTCGTGAGGATCATCCAATGGACAACATCGCAACCATCGACAGCAATCACATCGTGGCGCTTTTCAACCCGGACGAGGCGGCGCTGCGCAAGGCGGCCACATCGGGAATGCGGGGCCTGGTCAATTTCCGCACCGCCGGAGAAAAGGGCCTGAGCCCGGCCGAGGAGCACCGCATCGCGGAGGCGGCGGGCCTCAACTACCTGCATGTGCCCGTCAGCGGGGACAGCCTCGACGAGGCGCAGGTGGATGACTTCCGCCGCGCGCTCGACGATCTGCCGCAGCCCGTGTTCCTGCACTGCGCCTCGGGCAAGCGCGCGGCGGCGATGACCTTGATGGCGCTGGCCGCGGACAAGGGCTGGGACGGCGACGCCGCGCTGGCCGAGGGCCGTCGACGGGGCATCGATCTGTCGGAGGAGCCGATCGGCCAGTTCGTGAAAAGCTACGCGGATCGGAAGAGCGGCGGCTGACGGCGGGGCCTGCTACCCGTCAGCCGCGCCCGCCGGGGCGTGGCGGCGGGTGGCGGCGCGGGATCACGCGGCGCCGGTCAGGCCGCGCGGGGGCTTCGTGCCGGGGCGCCGTCGCGCTCGGGCTTGTCCTGCGGGTCGACGGTCTCGGGCGTCAGCGCCTCGTCCATGAGCTCTTCCATGAAGTGGCTCATCAACTGTACCCTGCCCGACACGCCCGCCTTGCGGAACACCGCGTTGGACTGCGATTTCACGGTGCCTTCGCTCTTGTTGGTCAGGGCGGCGATCTCGGCGTTGGAATAGCCCTTGATCGCCAGCAGGGCCACCTCCGCTTCGGCGCGCGACAGCATCCATTTCTGAAATTCGGCGACGATCAATTCGTGGAACGCACCCCGCGCCGCGCGCAGCCCCTGTTCCAGCGCCGCGTTGCGCCGCAGGATGCTGTGAAACAGGAAACCGTTCAGCACGATGCTCAGCAACAGCCCGGCACCGGCGGCGATCTGCACGATTTCGCGCATGGTATAGCTCGATGGCGTGGCGCTCAGCCCCGCGACATCGACCACGAAAAACACGATGAACAACCCGGCACATCCCAGCTGGACCAGCATCAGCAGCAACAGCCACATCGCACCCGCAGGAAGCGGCAGTGTGCGGGTCATGGACATGCTTTCATCCGTCTTCCTCGCATGACACCTGCGGTCGGCAGGTCCCGACCGGCAGATCCTTCATAGCACCCTCGCGGTCAGTTGCCTATTCCGACGCTGACCCCCACCGACTCGCCGACGGAAACATCGGCGGAGATGCCGCCGTTGCCGTTGCCCTTGCCGCCGCCGTTGCCGCCGCCATTGCCGCGGTCGTCGTTGTTGCCATTACCACCGTCGCCGCCCGACGCGGCGCCAGCGGCATTTCCGTCGCCTCTCGCTCTGTCGTCGCTCGCATTGTCGCGCGCCCCGCCGTTTTCGTCGTCGCCGGATGCCTGACCCCGGGCGGAGTTGCGTCCCAGCCCGAGAAAGGACGCCAGCCCACCCGAGCCCGCGCCGACGGTCTCGCGCGCCGCTGCGCCGCGGTCGGTCGGCTTTTCCGCGAGGATGACATCGCGCAGGATCTCGCCCGTGCGCTGATGAATGACGACCTCGCGCACATGGGTGCGGCTTTCGGCGCGCAGCAAGGTGCGGCCCAGCAGCGTCCGGCGCTGCTCGGTCACGCGATAGCCCTGCTGCGCCAGCTGCGCGGCGACCGATGCCGCCCCGCGCGCCTGGACCAAGGCAACCGCCCCCTGAAGCCGCAGCGCCGCACGGCCTTCGGCAGGGCGTTCCTGTGCCACGGCACCGGACACTGTGATCGCGGCAACGGTGGCCGGTACGATGAAGCTGCTCATTTTCATTCTGGGGCCTCGCTTTGACATTTCAGGCGGGCGGTACAGGCAAGAGGGGGATCGAGGGGGACGTAGGGGATTTGCCTGTACCGCCTAGCCTAACAAAAACCCGGATCGAGAGGAAAATCCATCCGACCGAAGGGGTAATCCGGGCCAATGAACGAAAGATGTAGCGATATGAACTGTCGGGTTTGACCCTTGTTTCACAACAAAAGACCCCGGCGCGCGGCGCCGGGGTCCTGTTTCGGGCAGTCATGTCGCGCGGTGGCGATATTTATCAGCCGCCGAAGGTCACGATGACGGGCTTGCCCTGGGCCATGGTGGGCGTGTCCACATTCGTGGCCCCCTTGGCGAAGTCGTAGGTGCTGTTGCCGTTGGTCTCGTCATGCAGCATCGCGACGTAGGTTTCACCCTCATTCAGCGGCGTACTGGCCTTGACCGACACGTTTCGGTTGTGCCCGGCCTTGACCGCGACATGGCCGATATTCGCGGGCACCACGGGCTTGCCGTCCTTGGTGGCATGGAGCACCAGATACCCGTCATTGGCGGCGACCACGTCCTTGAACGTGACCGAGCTGCCGTCGATGTCCGCCTTCTTGGTGTCGATCATGGGCGACATCTTGTCTTTCTTCATCTTGGCCTTGGCCGACACCGTCATCGCGGTGAAAGGCGTGGTGACGGCATTGCCATTCGCCATGGCGGGCGTATCCACATCGGTCGACCCCGGACCGAAATCATAGCTGCTGTTGCCGTTGGTTTCCTCGTGCAGCATCAGGATGTATTCCCTGCCGTCCTTCAGCTGCTTGTCGGTCGTGATCTGGATGTTTTCGTTGGTCCCGGCCTTGACGGCGGCGTGCCCGATCGACTGCGGCACGACGGGTTTGCCGTCCTTCGCCTCATGGATAACCACGTAGCCGGGCTTGGCGGCCACGACGGCGGGCACCGTCACCAGCGACCCCTCGATCATCGCCTGCCTGCCCATCACCTTGGGCGTCATGCCGGATGCGGCGGCCGTGTTGGTGGCGGTGAACTGGGACAGCGCGATCTTGCCGTTTGTCATCACCGGCGTGTCGACCTTGGTCGAACCCGGACCGAAGTCATAGGTCTGGTTGCCGTTCGATTCGACGTGCAGCATCGCGACGTAATCCTCGCCGTTCTCCAGCGGGTAATCCGAGGTGATCACGACATTCTTGTTGTCGCCCTTCTTGACCATCGCATGACCGATGGAGGCAGGGACGACGGGCTTGCCGTCCAAGACCGCGTGCAGAACGATATAGCCGTCCTGATCGGCCTTCACATCGCTCAGCGTGACCTGATCGCCGTTGATCTTGACGTCCTTCGTCATGATCGACGTCTGTGCCATCGCGCCACCGGCCATGAGGCTCACAGCGGCTACGGTCGTCATAAACATACGCATTGGGAACTCCTGTTCATTATTGCGCTCGTTGACACAATGATGACTAAGCATTCCTGTTCCTGTCAGGTCCGGTGAAACAATCGTGATCAGCCGCCCGCGTCGATTTCGACGCCCAGCGCCTTGGCGACGGTAAAGATATCCTTGTCACCGCGCCCGCACATGTTCATGCAGATCAGGTGATCGGCAGGCAGGTCCGGCGCGATCTTCATCACATGCGCCAGGGCGTGGCTGGGTTCCAGCGCCGGGATGATGCCTTCCTTTTCGCAACACAGCTGAAAGGCCTCCAGCGCCTCGACATCGGTGATGGAGACGTATTC
>NZ_JBRBUA010000061.1:0-26359 GCF_052826345.1 Brevirhabdus sp.
GGGATCTCGTTGCTGACCCATTTGTCATAGGTCGCCGGATCGGAGGTGCGCAGCATCATGTCCTCGACCCAGTCGGTCGCGGGCCAGCCCGTGGCGCCCCCCGACCCCAGCCCGATGCACCAGGGCGTTTCACCCTCGGCGGCGATCTGTTCGGTCAGCGCCTTCAGCTCTTCCATCGAGGTGGGCACCTCATAGCCCGCGTCGGCGAAGTTTTCCGGCACGTACCAGACCAGCGACTTGACGTCGGATTTGTAGAAGAACCCGTAAAGCGCGTCCTTGCCGTCCTTGCCCTTGAAGGTGCCCAGATCGACCCAGGATTGCCCGGCGGCGTAATTGTCCTTGACCCATTGCGCCGTTTCGGCGGGCAGCGGCGTCAGATAGCCCTTGGCCGCCAGATCGGAGGCCAGCCCCGGCTGCGGGAAGACGGCGACATCGGGGGGGCTTCCGGCCTCGGTGTCGATGACGATCTGCTGCTCGAAACTGTCGGAGCCGGAATAGTTGACGGTGGCGCCCGTGGCCTCTTCGAAATAGCCGATGACGCTTTCGAACAGCGCCTGGTCGGGGCCCAGCCAGGGGCCGAAGACGGAAATCGTCTCGCCCTTCAGGTCGACCTGCTTGAGGGATTCGTAGCTGTCCCAGTTGAACGCGCCTTCGCCGGGGGTGAAGGGCAGATGCGATGCCGCCTGCGCCATGCCGACGCCGAGCGCCAGAAACGCCGCGCCCGACCAGAGTGCCGTTTTCATGTTCATTCCTCCCAAAATGATCGCCCGTGCCCGACAGGGGCCGACCGAGGAGATCGCCCGAGCCAAAGCGCTTTGGATTGTTTGAAATGTGTCGCATTGAATCTGGGCTGTCAATCACGCGATGTCGGGCGCGCCATCACGGCCGCGCCCGAAGCTTTGCGGGATGCTGCCTTCATCTTTCTTTGACCTTCGGCGGCGCGGGCCGTAGGATCGCCGCGCTCAAAGCGGTTTGGAAAAGCGGGCGCGCGGCGCATGAAGCTGAAGGATCTGGCACAGCACCTGGGGTTGTCGCAAACCACGGTCAGCCGTGCGCTGAACGGCTATCCCGAAGTCAGCGAAGCCACCCGGCAAAGGGTGCTGGATGCCGCGCGGCAGCACCATTACCGCCCCAATACCCGCGCCCGCGGGCTGGCCACGGGGCGCGCGATGGCCATCGGTCATGTGATTCCGCTGTCGAGCAAATACGAAATGGTCAATCCCGTCTTCGCCGATTTCATCGCCGGTGCCGGAGAGACCTATTCCGCGCGCGGCTATGACATGGTGATGTCCGTCGTGGCCGACGGCGAGGAGGAGCGCGCCTACGTGCAGATGGCGGGCAAGGGGCTGGTCGACGGGCTCCTGGTCCATGCGCCACGCAGCGCGCAGGACGCGCGGATACCCCTGTTGCAGCGGCTGGGACTGCCTTTCGTGGTGCACGGCCGCGTGGGCGACGCGCAGGATTTTTCCTGGCTCGACATCGACAACGCGCGCTCGTTCCAGCGCGCGACCGAGCTGCTTCTGGATCTGGGGCATCGGCGCATCGCGCTGATCAACGGGCTCGAATTCATGGATTTCGCTGCGCGACGGCGGCGCGGCTATCTGGCGGCGCTTTCGGGGCGCGGCGTTGCCGCCGACCCTGCCCTGATGCAGGCCCGCGAAAT
Organism: Brevirhabdus sp.; assembly: GCF_052826345.1. Lineage (NCBI taxonomy): Bacteria > Pseudomonadati > Pseudomonadota > Alphaproteobacteria > Rhodobacterales > Paracoccaceae > Brevirhabdus > Brevirhabdus sp. The sequence continues at coordinate 1,664 of NZ_JBRBUA010000061.1, forward strand.
GACCGAGCCCTATGGCTTTCGCGCCGCGCAGCAGATGCTGGCCCTGCCCGACCCGCCAAGCGCGTTCGTGGTGTCCTCCTACATCACCGCGATGGGCGTGCGGCGCGCGCTGAGCGCGGCCGGGCTGGAGCTGGGGCGCGACGTGTCGGTCGTGACGCATGACGACGATCTGTCTTACCTGTCCAATCAGGGCGAGGTGCCGATTTTCACCGCCACGCGGTCCTCGGTGCGTCAGGCCGGGCGGCGCTGCGCCGAGATCGTGCTCGGGCTGATCGGCTCGGAGGCCGCCGCCCCGGTTCAGGAACTGTGGGAAACCGAGCTGACGCTGGGGCTGTCGACCGGCCCCTACCGGCCCGGCGGCGGCGCGCGTCGGCCCCCTCCTCACGGGCCGCTTGCGTCCCCGGTCCGGCGGGCCGGTTCATGACGGGGCGCATCGGCAACACCCGGGCCGATTTTCCCGCCGATTTCCTGTTCGGCGCAGCCACCTCGGCCTATCAGATCGAAGGCCACGCCTTCGGCGGGGCGGGCCCCTGCCAATGGGACAGTTTCGCCGCGACCCCCGGCAATGTCGTCCGGGGCGAAGACGGGGCACGGGCCTGCGATCATTATCACCGCTACCCCGAGGATCTGGATCTGGTGAAGGAGGGCGGCTTCGACTGCTACCGGTTTTCCACCAGCTGGGCGCGGATCCTGCCCGATGGCCGCGGCACCCCCAACGCGGCGGGGCTGGATTTCTACGACCGGCTGACCGACGCGCTGCTGGAACGCGGGCTCAAGCCTTGCGTGACGCTCTATCACTGGGAACTGCCGAGCGCGCTGCGCGACATGGGCGGCTGGCAGAACCGCGACATCGCGGGCTGGTTCGCCGATTTCGCTCAAATTGTCATGGGGCGCATAGGCGACCGGATGTATTCCGCCGCCACCATAAACGAACCCTGGTGCATCGCCTGGCTGGGTCATTTCAGCGGCGACCACGCGCCCGGCCTGCGCGATATCCGCGCCACGGCCCGCGCGCTGCATCATGTGCTGCTGGCCCATGGCCGCGCCGTCGAGACGATGCGGGCCATGGGTATCGGCAATCTCGGCGCCGTCTGCAATTTCGAACATGTGCTGCCAGCGGGCCCCACCGACGCCGATGCGGCCGCGGCGGACAGGTATGACGCCATCTTCAACCGTTTCTTCCTGTCGGGCATGTTCCACCGCCGCTATCCCGATCAGGTGCTCGCCGGGATCGGGCCCTATCTGCCGCGGGGATGGCAGGATGATTTCGTCACCATCGGCGCGCCGGTCGATTGGGTCGGGCTGAATTATTACACCTGCAAGCGCATCGCACAGGCCCCCGGCCCCTGGCCTGCGCTGACCGAGGTGCCGGGCGCTTTGCCGAAAACCGCGATGGGCTGGGAAATCCACCCCGAGGGGCTGCGCTATTTCCTCAACCGGGTGCGCGACGAGTTTACCGGCGATCTGCCGCTTTTCGTGACGGAAAACGGCATGGCCGGGGACGACGCGATCCGCGCGGGGCGGGTGGATGACGCCGCGCGTGTCGCCTATCTCGACGCGCATCTGGGTGCGGTGCGCCAGGCGATCGCTCAGGGCGTGCCGGTGCGGGGGTATTTCGTCTGGTCGCTGCTGGACAACTACGAATGGGCGCTCGGCTATGACAAGCGGTTTGGGCTGGTCCATGTCGATTTCGAAACCTTGCAGCGGGTCCCCAAAGCATCCTATCACGCATTGAAACAGGCGTTGCAGCGCTCGGCGGCGCAGGATGTGAAAGTGACCTGATGAAAGATCTTCCCGCAGACCGGTACAGCCTCGTGGCCGATATCGGGGGCACCAACACGCGCGTCGCCCTGGCCGAGGGCAAGCGCCTGGTCGCAGGCAGCATCAAGCGCTATCGCAACGCCGACCATTCCGATCTGGAATCGGTGCTCAACCTCTATCTGGCGGCCATGGGGGGCGTGGATTGCGCGGGGGCCTGCGTGGCCGTGGCGGGGCCGGTGCGCGACGGCGTGGGCTCGATGACCAATCTGGACTGGACCATCGACACCCGCACGCTGGCCAGGGCGACCAGGGCGGAAACCGTGGCGATCCTGAACGATCTTCAGGCGCAGTCCTATGCGCTCGCCTTTCTCGAGCCGTCAAAGACGCCCTGCGTCCTGGATGCTCCCGCCGCCGTGACCGCCGCCACCAACGCGCCGCGTCTGGTGATCGGGATCGGCACCGGATTCAATGCGGCGCCGATCCACGAAACCGCCAATGGCACGCGCTATTCCGCTCCCTCGGAATGCGGTCATGCCAGCCTGCCCGTCATCACCGACCACGAAATTGCCCTCGCCCGCCATATCGAGGCGGAACAGGGGTTTTGCGCCGTGGAGGACGTGCTGTCGGGCCGCGGGCTTGAACGGGTTTACGGCTTTCTTTCGAGGGACGCCGACGCGACGGCTCCGGCGTTGATGGCGGCCGACATCATGCAGGCCGCCGCGGCGGATGCGACCGGCACCGCCCGCCGGGCGGTCGGGCTTTTCGTGTCGATGCTGGGACGCGTGGCGGGGGATCTGGCGTTGATCCACCTGCCCTATGGCGGCGTCTATCTCGTCGGCGGCGTGGCCCGCGCGGTGACGCCCTATCTCGCATCCTGCGGCTTTGCCGAGGGGTTCCGCGACAAGGGGCGGTTCAGCGCCTTCATGCAGAACTTCCCGGTCTCGGTGATCGAGGATGACTACGCCGCGCTTCTGGGATGCGCGGCCTTTCTGGAAGAGTGCGACTGAGCCGGGCGCCGCGCGGCACGGTGCCGGGGTCAGCCCGCGGCCGCGCGCAGGCGCCCGATCTCAGTCGGCGGGTACTTCGAACGTCAAATTCGCCCAGAGCGATTGCCACACCGCGCCCATCTCCTGCACGGCCTGCCTGTCCGGCTGGCGGAAGACGACCGCATCGACCATGTAGATATGGCCCGGGCGCACGTCGATGGTTGCCTGCCCCTTGTCGTCGGTGCGGTAGACCGTGATCTCGATGGTGCCGTCGGGGGCCTTTTCATACATTTCCAGCTGCGTGTTCCGGCGCGGCTTTCCCTGATAGAGGACGGTCAGGGGAAACTTGCCGCCCAGATCGTCGGTGTAGGGGTTGGCGTTGGCCACGATTTCGGTTTCCAGGCCGTATTCACGGTCCGACCCGGCGCCATCGCCCACCGCCACCAGCGTCTTGGCGAACCGCGAAAAGGCTTCGGTGAAGCCGAACTCCGGCAGTCCGCGCTTCTTGTTCTCCTCCAGCGCCCAGGCGAAATCCTTGTGGGTGACGAAGGACTTGAAGGTTTCGGCGTCCTTGTAGACCAGCCGCTGGTTCGTGGATTGGTGGATCAGCACGTAAAGGCCCGGCGCGTCGGTCTTGACGCTGGCGGCGGGCACATCGCCCAGCCGCCCCTCGATGGGCGCAACGGTGTCGCCCCTGGCATAGTCGAAGCGGACGAACCCTTTCGGCATGTAGCTGTAGACGCCACCCTTGAACTTGGACCCGACGCGGATGTCGGCCTCTATCGTGTCGCCGGGCGCGACCTCGAAGTCACGGGGCTGCAACCAGAATTCATGTGCATTGACCGGAAGGGAGGCAACTGACACAAAAAGTCCCAGCAGGCAGGCGGACCATTTTTTCATAAGGCATCCATCACATGAGCTATCGCCGCAGCGTTGCCCAGACACTGGCAACTGGGACCGCAATGTCAAGGCATGCGCTAAGATTGGCGATCACGTTCGTGCTTGTCACGCTGGGCACGGCGCTGCCCGCGGCCGCGCATGAGGTGCGCCCGGCCATCGGCGATTTCACCGTCGGCGCCGAGCAGGTGGATCTGAGCATCCGCCTGACCATCGAGGCAATCCTCGCCGATGTCGATCTGAGCGAGATCACCGATACGAACGACTCCGAAAACGCGAGCGATTACGATAGCTTGCGCGCGCTTCCTGGAAAAGAGATCGAAGCGCGCGTCGCCCGGCGCTGGGACCGGATCGCGCCGGGGTTCAAGGCCGTCGTCGAGGGTGTCGCCCTGCCCGCGCAGCTTGTCGCTGTGTCGGTGCCCGACCCGGGCGACACCAGCCTGGCGCGCGATAGCCATCTCACGCTGCGCTTCGATCTGCCGCCGGGCGACGGCGCGGTGGAGCTGGGCTGGATCGCGGCCTACGGCCCGCTCGTGCTGCGCCAAAGCGGCCCGGAGGAAACCGCCTTCACCGGCTATCTGACCGGCGGAAAGCTGACGCCGCCGATCCCGCGTACCGGCAGCGCCAAGAAACCGGCATGGGGCGTCTTTCTCGATTACATCGGCATCGGCTATATCCATATCGTGCCGCTGGGGCTCGACCACATCCTTTTCGTGCTGGGCCTGTTCCTGCTGTCGGCCCGGATGCGGCCGCTTCTGATCCAGATCACCAGCTTCACGCTTGCGCATACGGTGACGCTGGCGCTGGGGGTGCTGGGGATCGTCACCCTGCCCCCCGCCATCGTCGAGCCTCTGATCGCGGCCTCCATCGTCTATGTGGCAATCGAAAACATCTTGATGAAGGAGCTGAGCCCGTGGCGGCCGCTCGTGGTGTTCGGTTTCGGCCTGCTGCACGGACTGGGCTTTGCCGCGGTGCTGGGCGAAATCGGGCTCAACCCGGCGCAGTTCGTCCTCGGGCTGGTCGGGTTCAACATCGGGGTCGAACTGGGTCAGTTGTCGGTGGTGGCGGTCGCGTTTCTGGCCGTGGGGCTGTGGTTTCGCAACAAGCCCTGGTATCGCAGCCGTATCACCGTGCCGGCGTCGCTGGTGATCGCCGCGATCGCCGCGTTCTGGGTGGTGCAAAGAACGGTGCTGTGAGCGATCCCGCGTCGCGGGTCAGACCGTGACCACCAGCCTGTCCGACAGGCGGATGGTCACGCGCAGACCGGGGTTGGAAATCACGGTGATCGATCCGCCGTGTTTTTCCGTCATGCTGCGGATCATCCGCCACCCCAGCGACGAAGAGCGTTCCGGCCGGTCGGTCCCGTCGGGCAGACCGACGCCGTCATCCTCGACCACCAGGAAAAGGCAGTTGTCTTCGCCCCTGCGGAAGCTCACGAAGAACGCGCCGCTCTTTCGGTCGGCATAGGCGTGTTTCATCGCATTGGTCATCAACTCGCCGACGACCAGCCCCACGTCGATCGCCGCCCCGCTGGTCAGGTAAAGATCATCGCCCTCCACCGTCGTGCTCAGCACGAGTGAAGGGTTGGAAAACGCCTTTTTGGTATGATCCACCACGTCGCGGATCAGCGGCAGAATCGGCAGCTTGTCCCCTTCGTCGGACCGCTGAAGCTGCTCGTGCACCTTCACGATCGCGTTGATGCGCCCTTCCAGGTCGGTCAGCACGCTTTTGGTTTCCTGTTCCGTCGCGGACATGCGGCTGAGCCGGACCAAACCGTTGACCAGCGCCAGATTGTTGCGGGTGCGGTGGTGAATTTCCTCGATCAGCAGATCGCGGTCGGCCAGCGCCTTCATCAGATCCTGATTCTGACGTGCCAGCGCCGCGGCCGGGTTGTCCCGTTCCAGCGATCGAACCGCCTGCCGGGCCTGTCGCTCCGCCGAGGGAAGCTCCGCCGCGGGCAGCGACGACAGGAAACCGGCGGTCACCTCCGTGCCTTTGGGGCCGGTGTCGATCTCGAACAGATCGGCCATCCGGTGCACGCCTTTCAGGCCAAGACCCAACCCGCGCTCAGAGCTGACGGGCTCCGCCTGGTGCGGGTTCTTGAGCAGCCGTTCCACCGCCTCAATGCCCGGTCCGCGGTCATTCACCACAGCGCGCAGCCCCACGCGGTTCTGCGCCTGGTAAAGCGAAAAGCCGATCCGCCCGCCGCCGCCGTGCTGCATCGCGTTGCGTGCCAGTTCCAGCCAGGCGGTGACCACCCGCGTCTGCCCGTAGGATCGGAACCCCAGCGCGCGCGTCAGCTGCTGGCCGACCTGGCGCACGCGCACGATGTCCTTGTCTTCGGTGACGTTCATCTCGGTCAGCGCGCTCATCGGGCCGTCTTCCAGATGCCCATGCGCGCCACGACGATGCCCGCGTCGTCGCGTCCGCGGAAATTGTCGCGCAGGATCGCACCGGCCACCGCAAGCGGGGACGCACGATAAAGTGCGGGCCGCGCCTCGATGTTGCGCAAGGTGGTGATGCCGTCACTGTGCATGATGATCATATTGCCGGGATCGAGCTCGCTTGTCTCCACCAGCGGGCTGCGCGGCGTGCCGCCCAGCCGTCCGTCGCGCGAGGGGACGCGCTTGACCTGCCGTGGGCCCAGACGCAGCGTCGAGATATTGCCGAGGCCGGCATGGATCATCTTCCGATCCTTCGGCGAGATCCGGCAAAGCGCCGCCACCGCGCCGCGCGTGGCGGTCAGATCATCCGACAGATCGGCGATGATCGCGCCCGGATCGGTCCGCGGATGCTTGAGGAATTGCCGCGCCGCCAGTTCCGAGGCTTCCGCCGCGCTGGCGCCGTGGCCCAACCCGTCGCAGAGGAAAAGCTCCGCCGTGCCGCCGTGTTCGCGTACTGCCCAGCTGTCGCCGCAGATCGTCTCTCCCGGGTGGTTCACCCGGATCGCGGCCACATCCGTGCCGCCGTCGGGGCGATAGGGGGTCTTGCCGTCCTCGAATTCGCAGGCGACGACGGTGCCCAGGTCGGGTTCGGTCAATACGTCGAAGCGATCCGACAATCGCTGCATCGCGCCCAGCCCGGTGCCGGAGCTGCCCGCGGTGCTGACGCCGTCTTCCATCATCCTGTCGAGCCGGGCGATCCCGGGGCCCTGGTCCATCGCCAGAATGACCAGCCGCCTGTGGCCGAAGATCGGCATCTGCTGCACCAGCAAGCGGCCTCGCCCGGCATGGCGCAGGATGTTGGTGCAGACCTCCGTTGCCACGATGGCGGCGCGTTCGGTCAGTTCCGGGCTGGCGCCCATGTCGGCCGCGACCCGCCGCAGGTGACGGCGGGCCTCCGCCACGGCGCTTGGTTCCTCGATGCGCAGCATGATGCCTACACAACCCCTATCATGCGCACTGTCGTGCCGGTTTCGCTGGACGAACGGATTTCGAACTCGTCGACCAGGCGACGTGCGCCCCCCAGTCCCTTTCCCATCGACCGGACGGAGCTGAACCCGTCGCTGAGCGCCTTGTCGATATCGGCGATGCCCGGCCCCTGATCGGTGCAGACCACGCTGACGCGCGTGGGCCGCCCCTCGTGGACGAAGACCGACAGGCTGCCGCCGCCGCCGTGCATCACCGCGTTGCGGGCGATCTCGCTGACGGCGGTGACAAAGCGCGTCTTGCGGATCGCGCGCCCGCCGGCCGCATCGAACGCGGCGGAGACCTCGCGCCGTGCGAGGGCGACATCGCGGTCGCCCACCAGTTTCACCGATCCCACAAGCCGCCCGTTTCGTGGAATCATAGCTTCCGGCTGGACCGGATTTGCCGCAGCGCATGGTCGAGGGTCAACGCCGTACGGCTTTCATTGAGGTCCATTCCCAGCTCCACCAGCGTCATCGCGACGGCGGGACGCATTCCCACGATGTAGGTTTCCGCCGCCAACAGCCGCGCGATGCCCGAAAGCTGCGCGAGGATGCGGCCGACGAAGGTATCCACGATCTCGAGCGCGCCGATGTCGACGACCACGCCGCGCACCCCGGAGGAGGAGATACGCTCCGCCAGGGCATCCTGAAGCTCGATGATGTCGGTGTCGGTGATGTCGTCCTGGATCGAGACCAGAAGGACATCCTCGACCTTGTATATGGCCGCCGCGCTAGACAACTTGGCCCACCGATTTGCCGTCGCGCGTGGTGATCGTGTAGCCGACCCGCTCGAATGCGCGCACCAGTGCGGTGCGGATGGTGGACCGGGTGGTGACCTCGCCCACGTCGACGCCAAGCTGCACCATCGTCTGGGCGATCTTGGGGCTGATGCCGCTGATGATGCATTCCGCGCCCATCAGCCGCACGGCCGCGGCCGTGCGCAGCAGATGCTGGGCGACCTGGGTGTCGACGGTCTGCACCCCGGTGATATCGACGATCACGACCTCGGCCTGATGCTTGACGATCGCCTCCAGCAGGCTTTCCATCACCTCCTGCGCGCGCAGGCTGTCGAGCGTGCCGATCAGCGGGATGGTCAGCACCTTTTCCCACAGTTCGACCACCGGGGTGGACAGTTCCATCATCTCATCGCGCTGGCGGGCGATCACGGCCTCTTTTTCGGCCAGGAACATTTCGTTGGTGAACAGCGCAAAGGCATCGACGATGCGCCCGAACAGCAGGATTTCCTCGAGCATCTGGTCGGGCTTCTTGGCCAGGCGGGCGCGCAGGCGACCGAAGACCGGCACTTTCAGCGACAGCACGAACGCCGCCATTTCGCCGGGTTCCACCCCGCGTCCGACGCGTTCGCTGGTGATTTCGTCCAGCACGCCGCGCATCTCGTTCCAATGGTCGTCTTCCAGATCGAAGCCTTCCATCGTCACCCCTGTCGAGATGCCCGAGCGGAAGGATTTCAGCAGACTGCGCGTATGCTCGCGAATTTCACCGTCGGAGAAGAGGTCCGGACGGCGGATGCCCTCGGATTTCTGGACCTCGAGCCAGGCCTTGAGCACGGCGTTGAAATCCTCATCAAGTATGCCAAGAACTTCGTTCATACTCTTTGTCATATCGTTCCTTCCGCAACACGGACGCATGCGCCCGATACTCTGCCTACACCTGTTTCCCTATGGCATTTAGCGCAGGGGATTGGAATAGAGGTTCAGGTATCGCGGCCAGGCATATGGTCACGCACCGCGCCGATCTGCGGGCTTTTCTGTGACATGACGGCCACAATAATTCGGTTCCAAAGCTTGTTTTCAGGAACATTGGCCGAGCCGCCCCCGTTAATGACACAATACCGCCCTGCTGGCAGCGCATTTTCCGGGTCACATCGATCCCAGGCGCCTCACCAGAAGGCGCGGAGGAGAGATGCAACGGGCCCCAGGGCTCAGCAAAGGAACAGGCGAATGACTTCCAGAAGCAAGCGCGACGCGCCCCCGAAGACAGCCAAGCCCGAAATCCCCGAACGCAGGTTCCGGTCGAACGCGAACCGCAAGCCCGCCGATGAAGCGGCGCGCCCGGAATTCATCTTTACCGACTGGGCCAGCATCTGAGCCGTGTCGCCTGATCCGTCATCCGGCCGCACGCTTCGGCGCGCTTCCGGTCCGATGCGGATCTCGACGCCGCCCGAACGCGAAAAGCCGCCCCCGAAGGAACGGCTTTTGCAGATGACGACGGCCTGGTCCGGGCCTGTGGCTCAGCCGACCAGTTCGAGGCCCGAGAAGTAGAACGAGATCTCTTCAGCCGCGGTTTCCGGCGCGTCCGATCCGTGGACCGAATTCTCGCCCACGGATTCCGCGAATTCGGCGCGGATGGTGCCCGCAGCGGCGTCGGCGGGGTTGGTGGCCCCCATCACTTCGCGGTTCTTCGCGATGGCGCCTTCGCCTTCCAGGACCTGCACCACGACCGGGCCGGAGGCCATGAATTCGCACAGCTCGTCATAGAACGGCCGCTCTGCATGGACGGCGTAGAACTGCCCGGCCTGCGCCTTGGTCAGCTGGATGCGCTTTTGCGCGACGATGCGCAGGCCGGCTTCCTCGAACTTGGCGTTGATCTTGCCGGTCAGGTTGCGCTTGGTCGCGTCGGGTTTGATGATGGAAAGCGTGCGTTCGGTTGCCATGCTCTTGCCTTTTCAGTCTCATGAGGTGCGGGACAGGGCCCCGGCTGCGATTTTTGCGGGGCCCGGCCCCGACGGGGATTGGGATCGCGGCTGCCTAACACGCGTCCCCGAACTTGAAAAGCTGCGATTGACGCCCTCATGCGGCTGGGGCACACACCGCCCATGCTACGTATGTCAGATCTCAGTTATTCCGTCGAAGGCCGTCCCCTGCTGGAAGAGGCCTCCGCCACCATTCCCACCGGCCACAAGGTCGGCGTCGTGGGGCGCAACGGCACCGGCAAGACCACGCTGTTCCGGCTGATCCGGGGGGAGCTGACGTTGGACGGCGGCACGATCACCCTGCCCCAGCGCGCGCGCATCGGCGGTGTCGCGCAGGAGGTTCCCGGCAACGAGGTGTCGCTGCTCGACACGGTGCTGGCCGCCGATACCGAGCGCGCCAGCCTGATGGCCGAGGCGGAAACCGCCACCGACCCGCATCGCATCGCCGAGATCCAGACCCGGCTGGCCGATATCGACGCCTGGTCGGCCGAGGCGCGGGCCTCGGCGATCCTCAAGGGGCTGGGGTTCGAGTATGACGAACAGCAGATGCCCTGCTCGGCCTTTTCGGGCGGCTGGCGGATGCGCGTGGCGCTGGCGGCGGTGCTGTTTTCGCAACCCGATTACCTGCTTCTCGACGATCCGACGAACTATCTGGATCTCTAATGCGCGCTGTGGCTGGAAAACTATCTGGCGCGCTATCCCCATACGGTTCTGATCGTCAGCCACGACCGCGCGCTTCTGAACCGCGCGGTCGGCGGCATCCTGCATCTGGCCGACCGCAAGCTGACCTATTACACCGGCAACTACGACCAGTTCGCCCGCCAGCGCGCCGAACAGCGCGCGGTGCAATCCGCGCAGGCCAAGAAGCAGGAGCTTCAGCGCGCGCATCTGCAAAGCTTCGTCGATCGTTTCAAGGCAAAGGCCAGCAAGGCCAAACAGGCGCAGAGCCGCGTCAAGATGCTGGAAAAGATGGAAACCATCCGCGTGCCCGAAGATGCCGCGCGCACGGTCTTCACCTTTCCCGAGCCGGAGGAGCTGTCGCCGCCGATCATCGCGACCGAGGGTGTCAGCGTCGGATATGACGGCACGCCGGTGCTGCGCGATCTGAACCTGCGCATCGACCAGGATGACCGCATCGCGCTGCTGGGGCGCAACGGCGAGGGCAAGTCGACCCTGTCGAAACTGCTGTCGGGCCGGCTGGAGGCCCTGGGCGGCACGATGACCGTCGCCAACAAGCTGCGCATCGGCTTTTTCGCGCAACATCAGGTCGATGAGCTGCACGTGGAGGAAACGCCCCTGCAACATCTGCTGCGCGCCCTGCCCGACCAGATGCCCCCCAAACTGCGCGCGCGGCTGGCGGGTTTCGGCCTGGGTGCCGCGCAGGCGGAAACCGAGGTCGGGCGACTGTCGGGCGGGCAGAAGGCGCGGCTGTCGTTGCTGCTGGCGACGCTGGACGCGCCGCATCTGCTGATCCTCGACGAACCGACGAACCACCTGGACATCGAAAGCCGCGAGGCGCTGGTCGAGGCGCTGACCGCCTATTCCGGCGCGGTGATCCTGGTCAGCCACGACATGCATCTGCTCAGCCTGGTGGCGGATCGACTGTGGCTGGTCAGCAAGGGCCGCGTGATGCCGTATGAAGAGGATCTGAACGCCTACCGCAAGATGCTGCTGACGCCGGTGACCGCGGACAAGCCCGCCAAGAAGGCCAAGAAAACGGCCCCCCCGCGCAAGAAGCAGCTGAGCCGCGACGAGGTTCTGGCGCTGAAGGCCGATGTGCGCAAATGCGAATCGCGCGTGGAAAAGCTGACCGAAATGCGCGACAAGCTGGACAAGAAGCTGGCCGACGCCGCGCTCTACGTGCGCGGGCGCGAGGGCGAGGCGGAGGTCTGGCAAAAGAAACACGCCGAGGTGATCGCGGGGCTCGGCCGCGCGGAAACGATGTGGATGCAGGCGTTGGAGCGGCTGGAACGCGCGGAAGGCTGACCGATGGATACCAATCTGCTGATCACGGCCTTCACCACGCTGTTCGTGATCATCGACCCCATCGGGCTGACGCCGCTGTTCGTGGCGCTGACACCCGGCGCGACCCGGACCGAGCGGCGCTCGATCGCGCTGCGCGCCTGCCTGATCGCCGTCGGGGTGCTGACCCTCTTCGCGCTGTTCGGTGAGGCGGTGCTCCAGTTCGTGGGCATTTCCATGCCTGCTTTCCGTATCGCGGGCGGAATCCTGCTGTTTCTGACCGCGCTCGACATGCTGTTCGAGCGGCGCACCCAGCGGCGCGAGGACAAGGTCGAAGCGCAGCTCGACGATCCATCGGCCTTTCCCCTGGCGATTCCGCTGATCGCGGGGCCGGGCGCGATCGCGTCGATGATCCTGCTGGGCGGGCGCGCCGGCGGCGATCTGGCCGGGATCGGCTGGATCATACTTGTAATGATTTCCGTGATTTCGGTGGTTTTCGTGTTGTTTCTGGGCGGATCGCTGCTGGAACGCGCGCTCGGGCGCATGGGCATCAACATCGTCACGCGTCTGTTGGGAATGCTGTTGGCTGCATTGTCGGTGCAGTTCGTGGTGGACGGGTTGCGCGAAGTACTCCTTAATGTCGGATGACATTCGCAATCCTGCGCGGCTGCCCTATATGTAAAGGCAAGTCGAACCGGAGGTTTCATGACCGCAGACGACATTGCCAACCTGAGCTATCTGAGCCTTCTTGGCATCGCCATCGCGGGGTATTTCATCATTGCAAACCGCAATGCCCTGGGCCGGATGATCCAGTTCGCGGCGCTTTGGGGCATGATCTTCGTCGGGGTCGTGGCCGCCGCCGGGCTGTGGGATGACCTGCAATCGCGCGTCGTTCCGCGTCAGGCGGTCTTCGCCAGCGAGGGCCGGATCGAAGTGCCGCGCAGCAGCGACGGGCATTATTACCTGACCCTGACGATCGACAACACGCCCGTGCGTTTTGTCGTCGATACCGGCGCCACGGATATCGTGCTGTCGCGCCAGGATGCGGTGCGGCTGGGGTACGACATGAAGAACCTCGGCTTCATCGGGTCGGCGCAGACGGCCAATGGCCGCGTGCGGACCGCGCGGGTCAAGCTCAAGAACGTCCAGGTCGGCGATATCACCGACGGATCGCTCTCCGCCTGGGTGAATGAGGGCGAGATGGACAAATCCCTGCTGGGGATGGCCTATATCAACCGTTTCAACCGGATCGAAATCGCCGACAGCAAACTCGTGCTGACGCGCTAGGCGCAGATGGCGCGCGCCCTCGGGCGGCTCCTCGGAGCGCGCGCGCCGACGCTCAGCCCGCGCCCTGCCCTGGGCGGTTTCCCGTGCCGGGTTCGCTACCGGTCTGCGCCTTGCGTTCCCACCTGCCCGATTCCTGGCTCCAGTATTGGGCGGCGGCGCCCGCTGCTGTCAGATCCTTCCATTGGCCGCGCGCGAATTGCACCGCGGCCGGATCGGCACCGTCGAAGATGATGCAGCAGCGCCGATAGCGCGCGACCTCTGCCGCATCCAGTGTCGCGCCCTGCACGGTCATCAGGCATTGCGCATCATTGGCGGCCACGTCGCCCGCGGCGCCCGTGCCCAGCAGAACCGGTTGCGCCGCGTCCATCGGGCCCCCGGCCAGCCCGTGCGGCAGAAAGCTGTCGGCGGGGTCGGCCCAGAGCTGTTCGTCGAGCCGCCGCATGACCGGATCGGAGGTGCCGCGCACCAGAACGCGCCAACCTGCCTTGCGCGCGCTGCCGATCAGCCTGGGCAGCGCGCTTTGCAGGGTGTCCCGCGTCAGGTGATAGAAATAGGCCGATCCCATTGGCGGCGCCCTACCCCTCGTATCGGTCGCGGATCAGCCGGTCGAGCGCGCGCACACCCCAGCCCGTCGCCCCCTTGGGCGCGAAATCGGTGTCGGTCTTGACCGAGGCCGTGCCCGCGATGTCGAGGTGTATCCAGGGCACGTCCTTCTTGACGAAACGTTGCAGGAACTGCGCCGCGGTGATCGACCCGGCGGCGCGCCCGCCCACGTTCTTCATGTCGGCGATGTTGGATTTCAACAGCTTGTCGTAGGCCTCGCCCAGCGGCAGCCGCCAGGCGCCCTCGCTCTCCTCCTTCGCGGCGTCGAGGAAGGCATCGCAAAGCGCGTCGTCGTTGGAAAAGACGCCCGACATCTCGTTGCCCAGACCGACGATGATCGCCCCGGTGAGCGTGGCGAGGTCGATCACGCCGGTCGGATCGAACCGTTCCTGCGCGTACCACAGCACGTCCGCCAGCACGAGCCGGCCCTCCGCGTCGGTGTTGATGACCTCGATCGTGTCGCCCTTCATCGACTTCACCACATCGCCGGGGCGTTGGGCGCGGCCGTCGGGCATGTTCTCGACCAGACCAACCAGACCCACGACATTGGCCCTGGCCTTGCGCAGCGCCAGCGCGCGCATCACGCCCGACACCACGCCCGCGCCGCCCATGTCCATCGTCATGTCCTCCATGCCGCCCGCGGGCTTGAGGGAGATGCCGCCGGCGTCGAAGACCACGCCCTTGCCCACCAGCGCGAACGGCTTTTCGTCGCCGCCGCCCTGCCATTGCATCACGACGACCTTGGAGGGGCTTTCGGACCCCATGCCGACGGCCAGCAGGCTACGCATGCCCAGCTTTTCGAGGGCGGCCTCGTCCAGCACCTCGACCTTGAGGCCCAGCCCGGTCATTTCCGCCAGCTTGTCGGCAAAGGCGGTGGTGGTCAGCACATTGGCCGGCGCGTTGACCAGATCGCGGGTGAAGAACACGCCCTCGGCCACCGCCCGGAGCTGTACGAACGCATCGCGCGCGGCCTCGGGGTCGGCCAGGTGAAAGGTGACGGTGCCGACGTCGGGCGCGGGGTCGTCGTCCTTGCGGCTGCGGTGGTCGGTGAACTCATAGGCGCGCAGGCTCAGCCCGTAGGCGAGCTCGGCGGCGGCGATCCACCCGTCGGCCAGCACCGACAGATCGCCCGTTCCGCGCAGCCTGGCCAGCGCCGCGCCTGCCTTGCGCGCGGCGGCGGGCATCTTGTCCTTCCGCGAAAGCTTGACCAGCACGACGGCCTCCGCCTCCATCCCCGAGGGGTGGGAGAACACATGCGCGCCGCCCTCCTCGAGCTTCTCGAACGCCTTGCTGTCGACGAACCGCTGCAAGCTGCCGCGCGTCAGCGAATTCACCCGCTTGCCGGCCCGGTCCATCTTGCCCTCGGGGGTGACGAAAACCGCGACCCGCCCGGCGAGGGGCTTGATGCGATCGGTGTCGTAGGCTGCGAATTCAATCCGGGCGAGGTCAGTCATGGTGGCATCCTGTTTTGTGATCGCCACATAGGTAGCGGCTTGCGAAACCCTTGGCCAGTTATCAGTTTTCGGCCTCGAGGAAATCCGCTAGGTTCGCCGCAAGAGGCAGGAACCGACAGGAGAAACGGTGTCGACATTCGACCGATACATGCTGTCGCGGCTCACGGTGACTTTCGGCTTTTTCGCGTTGATCCTGGTGACCGTCTACTGGATCAACCGTGCGATCACCCTGTTCGACCGGCTGATTTCCGACGGTCAGACCGCCTGGGTCTTTCTGCAATTCACCGCGCTGACCCTGCCCAACCTGATCCTGCTGGTGCTGCCGGTCGCGGCCTTCGTCGCCACGCTCTATGTGACCAACCGCCTTGCCTCCGACAGCGAGATGGTCGTCCTGCAGAGCGTCGGCATGTCGGCCTACCGGCTGATCCGCCCCGCGGTCTATTTCGGCCTGTTCGTCACGCTGGTCATGGCGATCCTGGCGCATGTGCTGGTGCCGCTCAGCCGTACCGTGCTGGCCGAACGCCAGGCCGAGGTCGCGCGCGACGTCACCGCGCAATTCCTGACCGCCGGTCAGTTCCTGCACCCGGCCGAGGGCGTCACCCTCTACATCCGTGACATATCCGAGCTGGGGGAGCTGCTGAACGTGCTTTTGTCGGACCGTTCGGACGCGGCGACGCAGACGCTTTACCTGGCCGACCGCGCGCTGATCGTGCGGACCGAGGACGGCCCCCGCTTGGTGATGTTCGACGGTCAGGCCCAGACGCTGAACACCGCCGACCGCAGCCTGTCGACGGTATCATTCGCGGATTTCAGCTATGATCTGGGCAGCCTTGTGGGGACCGCCGACAGCGGGAATGTCTCGTTGCAGTCGCTGTCCACCGGCCGGTTGCTGCGCGCGTCCGCCGCCGACATGGCCGCCACCGGCGAGGGGCGCGGCGTCTTCCGCGCCGAGGCGCACGCGCGCCTGGCGCAACCGCTGCAGGGGCTGGTGATGTCGGTGATCGGCGTCGCGGCGCTGATGCTGGGCCGGTTCAGCCGTTTCGGCGTCGGGCCGCAGATCCTGCTGGCGGTGGTTCTGGTGATCCTGGTGCAGATGCTCAGCAATCTCGCGATGGACATGTCGCTGGCCAACGAAGCGCTCTGGCCGCTGCTTTACGCGCCCGCGGCGCTGGGGGGGATCATTGCGCTGGCCATGCTGTGGATCGCATCCAGCCCGCCGCTGTTCAGACGGCGCCGGGCGGAGGGCGCGGCATGATCCTGCACCTCTATTTCGTGCGCAAGTTCATCTATTCCTTCGCGCTGGTCTTCGCGGTCTTCCTGTCGATTACCATGCTGATCGACATGGTCGAGCAGATCCGCCGCTTCAAGGGCAGCGAGATCGGCCTGTCCGATGCCTTTTGGCTGGCACTGCTGAACGCGCCCGAGAACCTTTACCGCATCCTGCCGCTGCTGGTCATCCTGGCGACGCTCAACCTGTTTCTGGCGCTCGCGCGGACGAGCGAGCTGGTCGTGACGCGCGCGTCGGGACGCTCCGCCCTGCGCAGCCTTGCGGGGCCGGTGATCGCGGCGGCGCTGCTCGGTGTCTTCGCCGTGGCCGTCGGCAACCCGATCGTCGCCGCGACCTCCAAGCAGTACGAGGCCGTCAGCGGCCGCTATGCCAACGGCGTCGCCAACGTCTCCTCGATCAGCCGCGAAGGGCTCTGGCTGCGTCAGGGCGGCGCGCAGGGGCAGACGGTGATCCATGCCAAGCGCGCCAATCTCGACGGCACCCGGCTGATCGGCGCGACCTTCCTTGCCTTCGGCTCCGACGGTGCGCTGATCTCCCGCGCGGAGGCCGAGACGGCGGAGCTGACGCAAGGCCAGTGGGTGTTGAGCGATGCGAAGAGCTGGGAGTTCACAGGCGCGCTGAACCCCGAACGCACCGCCCGGGTGGAGCCGCGGCTGCACATTGCCTCGGATCTGACGCGCGACGGCATCCGCGAAAGCTTCGGCACGCCCTCCTCGATCCCGATCTGGGACCTGCCCGGCTTTATCGGCCGGATGGAACGCGCAGGCCTTTCGGCGACCCAGCACCGGGTCTGGTTCTGGTCGGAAATGGCGCAGCCCGTGCTGCTGGTCGCGATGGTTTTGATTGCGGCCAATTTTACCATGCGTCATACCCGTTTCGGGCGCACGGGAATGATGATCCTGCTGGCGTTGCTGTTGGGCTTCGGTGTCTTCTTCCTGAAGAATTTCGCGCAGGTCCTTGGGGAGAATGGTCAAATTCCGGTACTACTTGCAGCATGGAGCCCCCCGCTGGCGGGCGTGTTACTGTCGCTGGGACTGTTGTTTCACACGGAGGATGGCTGATGGCCGGATTTCGCCGCCTGATCTGCGCCGCGCTCTTCGCGGCGCTCGCGGGGTCGGCCCATGCGCAGGAACCCGCGGCGACACTCGTGGCCGACAGCATCTCGCTCGATGGAAATGCCTCCGTGACGGCGTCGGGCAATGTCGAGGTGCTGTATCAGGGCACGCGGCTGCGCGCCTCTTCGGTCCGCTATTCGCAGCAGGACAATCGCCTGATCATCGAAGGCCCGCTTTACCTGGTCGAGGGCGGGAACCAGGTGCTGGTGGCCGACATGGCCGCGCTGGACCGCGACTTGCAGAACGGTGTGATCCGCGGCGCGCGGCTGGTGCTGAACCAGCAGCTGCAAATCGCCGCGGTGGAGGCCAACCGCATCAACGGACGGTACACGCAGCTCTATAAATCCGTCGCCTCCTCCTGCCAGGTCTGTGTCGGCAACCCCGTGCCCCTGTGGGAAATCCGCGCCAAGGAAATCATCCACGACCAGCGCGAGCGGCAGCTCTACTTCAACGAGGCGCAATTCCGCCTGGCCGGGGTGCCGATCGCCTATCTGCCGCGCCTGCGCCTGCCCGACCCCACGCGGGAACGGTCCACCGGCCTGCTGATCCCGCGTGTGCGCACCACCAACAAGCTGGGTACCGGGCTGAAGCTGCCCTATTTCATCGCCATCGGGGACGACAAGGATCTGACGCTGACGCCCTATTTCACCTCGTCGGGGGCGCGCTCGCTCGACGCGCGCTACCGGCAGGCGTTCAACTTCGGCAGCATCGAGATCAACGGCGCCACCACGCATGACGATCTGGTGAACGGGCACAACCGCGGTTATCTTTATGCGACCGGCGCCTTCGACCTGCCGCGTGATTTCAAGCTCAGCTTCAACCTGGAGCGTGTCAGCGACGCGCAATATCTCGTTGATTACGGGCTGGAAGATCAGGACCGGCTTGAAAGCGACATCGCGCTGACGCGCACCCGCCGGGGCGAGCATATCGGCCTGAACCTGATCCAGTACGAATCCCTGCGCAGCACCGAAACCAATGCGTTGCTGCCCACACTCGTGGGGGAGGCCACGTACCGGCGGCGGTTCTCGCCGCGTTTCATCGGCGGCCAGCTCGATCTGGCGGTCGAGGCGCTGAGCTTCCGGCGCAGTTCCGACCGCGACGTGCTGGGCCGCGACGTCAGCAGCCTGCGCAGCAGCCTGGACTGGCGGCGCAGCTGGACCTACGGCAACGGCATCGTCGGCGCCGCCCAGGCCCTGATGACCGCGGATTACTACAATTTCAACCAGGACAGCACCTTCAGCAGCACCGCCAACCGGGCCGTCGTGCAGGGCGCGGTGGAGCTGCGCTGGCCGATGGAACGCAGCATCGGCAACGTGCGCCATGTGATCGAGCCGGTCGTGCAGCTGATCGCGGGGAGCGACGACAACGTCGGGGTGCCGAACGAGGATGCGCTGCTGGTGGAATTCGACGAGGGCAACCTGTTCGCGCTCAGCCGGTTTCCCGGCAAGGATGCCTATGAACGCGGCCTGCGGGCCAATGTCGGCATCGGCTGGACCCGCTACGACCCCGCCGGCTGGTCGCTGGGCACCACGGTGGGCCGCGTGATCCGCGCCAACGATCCGTCGCAGTTCACCGGCGCGACGGGGCTGGACGGGCAATTGTCCGACTGGCTGGTCACCACCCGGCTGGACAGCGACCGCGGGCTCAGCCTGATCAACCGCGCCGTCTTCGACGACAACCTGTCGTTCGCCAAGAACGAGCTGCGCCTGCGGTTCAGCAATGATTTCGTGTCCCTTGCGTCCAGCTACATCTGGCTGGAAGCGGATATCGCTGAATCGCGGCCCATCGACACCTCTGAGGTCGCGCTGGAAGCCACCTATGAGATCGCGCGCAACTGGTATGCGACGACCGACGTGCGCTACGATTTCCGTGCCGACCGCGCCAGCCAGACGGCGCTGGGGCTGGGGTATCGCAACGAATGCATCACGGTTGATCTTTCCGTCTCGCGCCGCTACGCCTCGATATCGAATGTCGCGGCAACCACGGATTTCGGCTTTTCGGTGGCGCTGAACGGTTTCGGTGCATCGCGCGACGGACGTGCCTATCGGCGCAGTTGCATTAAATAGAACCTGGCGGAGCGTTAGCATGAAGTTTTCCCGTATTCTGATGTCCGCCTCCGTGGCACTGGCCTGCCTGTCGGTGCCGCTGGCCGCGACCGCGCAATCGGGGCAGTTCACGCCGGTGGTCAAGGTTAACGACCGCGTCATCACCCGGTTCGAGATCGACCAGCGCGCACGCCTGTTGAAACTGCTGCGCGCGCCGGGCGATCCGCAGGTCGAGGCCCGCAAGGGCCTGATCGACGAGCGTCTGCAATTGCAGGCCGCGGCCAAGGCCGGGATCAAGATCACGCCTGAGGAAATTCAGGCCGGGATGGAAGAATTCGCAAGCCGCGCCAACCTGTCGGCCGCGCAATTCGTCAAGGCGATCGGCCAGGGCGGCGTGGATGAGCAGACCTTCCGCGATTTCGTCCTGGCCGGTCTGGCCTGGCGGCAGCTGGTGCGCAGCCGCTTCGGTTCCAAGGCCAATGTGTCCGAACGCGACGTGGACCGCGCGCTTGCCAACAGCACGGGCGGCAGTGCGCTGCGCGTCCTGATGTCCGAGATCATCATCCCCGCGCCGCCGCCGCGCGCGGCCGAAGTGGCGGCGCTGGCCGCGCGGCTGTCGTCCAGCCTCAAGACCGACGCGGCCTTCGCGCAGGCCGCAACGAAATACTCGGCCGCACGCACCCGGACCGCGGGCGGCAAGCTGCCCTGGACCCCGCTGGCCGATCTGCCGCCGCAGCTGCAACCGATCATCCTGGCGCTCAAGCCCGGTCAGGTGTCGCAGCCGATCCAGTTGGCCGAGGCGGTGGCGATCTTCCGCCTGCGCGCGCTGGAGGAAATACCGGGCTCGAAATCCGCCGCCGCCGGAGGCAGCGTCGACTACGCCCAATTCATCGTGCCGGGCGAGTCGCTCGCGCGCTCGCGCGCAGCTGCGGCCGTGATCCAGGGGCGCATCGATACCTGCGACGATCTCTACACCGCCTTGAAATCCAGCCCGAACAAGGGTTTCACCCGCGCGACCGCCAAGATCGCCAGCCTGCCCGGCGATGTGGCGCAGGAACTGGCGAGGCTGGATGCGAACGAGGTCTCGACCCGCTTGACCCGCTCGGGCGGACGCGACGTCTTGTTCGTGATGCTGTGCAGCCGGTTGCCGGAGTCGGCTGCGTCCGGCGATGTGGGCGACGGCGCCGACAAGGCGCGCGAAGCGGCCCGCAACGCGCTGGTCAACAAGCAGCTGGGCACCTATGCCAACCAATATCTGGCCGAGCTGCGCGCCGCCGCGATCATCACCGACCAATGAGCGCCCCCGTCGCGCTGACCTGCGGCGAACCCGCGGGCGTCGGCCCGGAACTGACAGTGCAGGCCTGGGCGCAGCTGCGCGACCGGCTGGCATTCTTCTGGATCGGCGATCCCGCGCATCTGCCCCCGGGCACGCCCGTCGCGCTGATCGACACACCGGACGCCGCCGCCGCCGCCTGTCCGCGCGCCCTGCCCGTCCTGCGGCACGACTTCGACGGCCCCGCGCGTCCCGGTCTGCCCCGGCCCGCCCATGCGCGGGGCGTGATCGAGGTCATCGAACGCGCCGTGGCGCTGGCTCGGTCCGGGGCGGCGGGCGCGATCTGTACCAATCCCATCCACAAGAAGGCGTTGAAGGATGGCGCGGGCTTCGCCCATCCCGGCCATACCGAATTTCTGCAGGCGCTGGCGGGCGCCGAGGGTGTGGTGATGATGCTGGCCTGCGCTGCGCTCAAGGTGGTGCCCGCCACGATCCATATTGCGCTCAGCCAGGTGCCTGCTCAACTGAACGCGGCCCTGCTGGAACGCACGATCCGCATCACCGATGCGGCCTTGCGCTCGGATTTCGGGGTTGCGGTCCCGCGGCTGGCCGTTTGCGGGCTGAACCCCCATGCGGGCGAAGGCGGCACGATGGGCCGGGAGGAGATCGAGACGATCATTCCCGTTCTCGACGCGCTGCGGGCCGAAGGTTTCGCGCTGTCGGGCCCGCTGTCGGCCGACACGATGTTCCACCCCGCCGCGCGGGCGCGCTATGACGCGGCCATCGCGATGTACCACGATCAGGCGTTGATCCCGATCAAGACGCTGGATTTTTCCAAGGGTGTCAATGTCACGCTGGGGCTGCCTTTCGTGCGGACCTCGCCGGATCACGGCACGGCCTTCGACATTGCGGGTCAGGGGCGCGCGGACCCCGACAGCCTGATCGAGGCGCTGATCCTCGCCGATGCGATGGCGCGCAGGCGCGGGGCCGGGTCCGTGCCCACGGCGGCGTCGTGACGGAGGTGCCGGATTTCGGCCGGGGCGGGCGCCATGCCCGGAATTGACGCCCTGCCCCCCTTGCGCCAGGTGATCGCCGATCACGGTCTTTCGGCGCGCAAGTCGCTGGGGCAGAATTTCCTGCTGGATCTGAACCTGACCGCGAAGATCGCGCGACAGGCGGGCGATCTTTCGGGCTGCGATGTGCTGGAGGTCGGCCCCGGTCCCGGCGGGCTGACCCGCGGCTTGCTGGCCGAGGGGGCGCGGCGCGTGCTGGCGGTGGAAAAGGATACGCGGTGCCTGCCCGCGCTGTCCGAAATCGCCGGGGCCTATCCCGGCCGGTTGCAGGTTGTGAACGCCGACGCGCTGGACCTTGACGCGCGCGCCCTGCTGACCCCCCCCATCCGCATCGTGGCGAACCTGCCCTACAACGTGGGCACCGAATTGCTGATCCGCTGGCTGACGCCGCCTGAATGGCCGCCGTTCTGGGACAGCCTGACGCTGATGTTCCAGCGCGAGGTGGCCGAGCGTATCGTGGCAGTGCCGGGGCGCAAGGCCTATGGGCGGCTGGCCATCCTGGCGCAATGGCGCTGTCATGCGCGGATCGTGATGGATCTGCCGCCGCAGGCCTTCATCCCCGCGCCCAAGGTGCATTCGTCGGTGGTTCACCTGACCCGCCGCGACAGCCCGCTCGCCCCCGCCGATCCGGCCATGCTGGAACGGGTGACGCGTGCGGCCTTCGGCCAAAGGCGCAAGATGCTGCGCGCCTCGCTCAAGGGGCTGTCCCCCCGTATCGAGGAGATCCTGCAAGACGCGGGGATCGAACCAACAGCGCGCGCCGAGACCGTGTCCATCGAAGGTTTCTGCGCGCTGGCCCGAGCGCTGGCCTGAAGCGCTGGCCCGAGCGCTCGCCCTGACTGCTCATGCGGTCCCAACTGCGCAATGGGGGGCGGCCCCTGGCGCATAAGCTGCCCGTCCCGCTGCCCTGTCCGCATCTGCCCGGCCCGCACCGTCCGGGCCTGTTCTGACATTGCAAGAGCGAAAGGCCCCCGCACCGGCAAGATGCGAGGGCCTTTCTCTGAAATTTGGCGGTCAGCGCCTTATTCGGCGGCTTCCGATGATCCGTTCGAGGGGGCGCCGTTCGGCCCTTCGTTCGGCCCATCGGCAGCCGTGTCGCCCGACCGAGACGCAGGTTTGGCGTCGGGCTTGACACGGGGCTTGCGCGCGCGGCGCGGCTTGGCGGCAGTTGCGTCGGTATCGTCGCTTTCGGCCGCCTGCGGCGTGGCGTCACGCTGCGCGTCGCCACGGTTCTCGGGCGTTTCCACCAGCCCGTGATCCGCGTCGGACCCTACGTCGAAGACATCGGCGCCATCTGCATCGGCCCCGGTCGCCGTCGCGGTCGCCGTCGCGGAAGCCTTCGCATCGGCGGGCTGTTTGTCGCCGGCGCGTTTCGCGCGCGGCTCCCGGCGCGGCTTCTTTGCCGCTGCCACCTCTTCGGACGCGGCATCGCCGCGATCGCCCGGCTGTTCCGCGCGCTCGTGTTGGCTCCGGGCGGCGGCGTTCTGATCGTCGCGCTGCTCGGCGCGGCGGCCTTCCTGGCGCCCATCCCCGCGGTCGTTCCGGCGCGGCTCCCGGCGCCGAGCAGGATCGCCGTTCCCCGTATCGGTGCTGCGCGGATCGTCGTGATCCTGCCGCCCCTGATCGCCGGCGCGCTGTGCGTTCGCGTTGCCGCCGTTCGCGTTGCCGTCACGGCCTTGCTCGGCCTCGGATCTGCGGTTCTGATCCTGATCGGGGTCGTCACGCTCTCTCTGGCGCTGCTGGTGCTGTTGCTGCTGCGCTTCCTGCTGTTCGCGCTTTGCCTCGGCCTCGCGCTGCGCCTCGCCCAGCATCCGCGTGTAATGCTCGGCGTGCTGCTGGAAATTCTCGGCCGCCACGCGGTCGTTGGACAGCTGCGCGTCGCGTGTCAGCTGCGTGTATTTCTCGATGATCTGCTGCGGCGTTCCGCGCACCTTGCCCTCGGGCCCGGAGCTGTCGAACACCCGGTTGACGATATTGCCCACCGAACGATTGTTATTGTTGTTGCGGTTCGACTTTGACCGCGATCGCGACTTGGATGATCTCATAGGTAAAGGGTCCGCCTATTTGGGCAGCAGCCGAAGTGTTCTGCATCAGTCTCGGACGAGCGATGAGTTTCGGCTTTTTGGCTTACAGACTGTGGGGGGGCTGCAAAGCAGCCCGACATCCCGCGCTTTTCAGTAACCATTCAGATAGGCGAGTTACAAGCAGAAAGAAGGTCGGATTGTCATTTTTTGGGTCCATTGTGCGGAATTGGATCGGTTCGAAGGTCGTTTTGGCGGGTTTCCGCAGGGATGTGCATTTTGCCGCTCCCTGCGCGCGGCAGGGGCTCAGCGGCGCAGGTGCACCACCCTGTCGCGCCCGTCCAGATCCTGCGCGACCCGCGCACCGCGAAGGCCCGCGCGTTCAAGCAGATCGCAGACCGCCGCGCCCTGTGCCGGACCGATTTCCAGCAACAGGCGCCCGCCGGGGCGCAGGAAGGGCACCACATCGCGCGCGATCACGCGATAGGCGTCCAGCCCGTCGCCGCCCGGTGTCAGCGCGGCGCGCGGTTCCCACAGGCGCGGCTCGGGGTCGAGGGTATCGAATTCGGCGGCGGTGACATAGGGCGGGTTGGCGACGATCAGGTCGAACCGGCCGCTGACCTGCGCCAGCCAGTCCGACACGCGCAGCGCCGCCCGCCGCGTCAGGCCGAGGGCGTCGGCATTGGCCTGTGCGACCCGCAGCGCGGCGGGCGACAGATCCACGCCCAGCCCGGTCGCGTCGGGCGTCTCTGCCAGCAGGCTCAGCAGGATGCAGCCGCTGCCGGTGCCGAGATCGAGCACCCGGTCAA
>NZ_JBRBUA010000062.1:0-58961 GCF_052826345.1 Brevirhabdus sp.
CTCCGCCTTGGACGTCTCTCAGAACCGATCTTGCCATGAACAGCGCAGATCGCCGAGGACTTATGTGATCATCCGGGATGGAACACATAAGGTCGTGCGATACTCCGGTCATGGCGCGACACCGCGCCCGGCCGTGCCGTCACCGCCCAGCCCCAGCGTCAACGCGTTGACCGCCGCCGCCGCCATCGCCGAGCCGCCTCGACGGCCCAGAACCGTCGCATGGGGAATGCCCAGATCCGCCGCGACCAGCGCCTGCTTGCTCTCGGCCGCGCCGACGAAACCCACCGGAAAGGCCAGGATCGCGGCGGGGTGCGGCCAGCCCGCGGCCAGCCCCTCCAGCAGATGGAAAAGCGCGGTGGGTGCGTTGCCGATCGCCACCACCGCGCCCGCCAGCCCCTCGCGCCACAGCTCGACCGCGGCGGCCGAGCGGGTGGTGCCCAGCGCCTGCGCCAGCCCCGGCGTGCGCGCGTCGTTGAGTGTGACGCGGGTTTCCACGCCCTCGGGCAAGGCCCGCGCGATCACGCCGCGCGCCACCATTTCCGCGTCGCAATAGATTGGCGCGCCTGCGCGCAGCGCCGCCTGCCCCGCCTGCATCACATCGGCACTCAGCCGCAGGTCGCGGGCCAGATCGACCATGCCGCAGGCATGGATCAGCCGCACCGCCATGTCATGGGTGGCGGCGGGCAGCGCCTCCAGCCGCGCCTCGGCCCGGATAATGCGAAAGCTTTCGGCATAGATCCGCTCCGGCGCACGCTCATAGGGGGCGGGGTTGCTCACACCTTCCCCTTTACGTGTTTGCGCACGCTTTCCGGGCCCAGCGGGTGGTCGGCATGGGGATAGGGCGGGTGGTGATGGTCGTGGTCATGGTGATGATGGTGCCCATGGTCATGATCGTGGTGATGATGATGGTGATGCCCCGCATCCAACCGGCAAACCCCGGTGCAGAAATCGTCGCAGAGCGTACAGCTCGCCACGTTCGAGCCGGGCGCGGTGGCGCCCTGCCCCTCGACGTGGTGGTGATGGCTTTCCTGCGGCATGCCCACCTCGCTCTCGAAGCCCAGAACCTGCGTGCGATACTTGCACATCGAGCAGTTCATCACCGCCTGGCCCTCCAGGATCTCCGTCACCCGCTCGGCGAAGGTCTCCAGCACCTGCGGATGATCGTTGAGATACCCCGCCTTGATGAACTGCATCTCGGGATGCGCCCGCGCCACCATGTCGGTAAAGCCATAGATCCGGTCGATCAGCACCCCGGTGAACAGGAAGTAGGGAAAGACGACGACCCGCTTGTAGTCCAGCTTGACCACCTGCTCCAGACACGGCTCCACCAGCGGAAATGTCACGCCGGAATAGCCGACCTCGCACCAGCCGAAGCCCATGCCCTCCCACAGCATCCGGGCGATCTTGTTGACGTTGGAATTGGCGTCGGGGTCGGACGCGCCGCGGCCGATGACCACCAGACAGGTGTCGTGCCGCGCGACAGGGCCATGATCGGCATCGGCCCGGGACAGAGCCTCTTCGATCCGGGCGCTGGCGGCGCGGATCATCCGCGGGTCGATGCCCAGCTCGCGCCCGTAATCCACCCGCACCCCATGCTTGCGCGCATATTCGTTCAGCACCGAAGGGATGTCGTTCTTGGCGTGCATCGCGGCGAAGAGCATGCCGGGCACGGCTAGGATGCGGTCGCACCCCTTGTCGCGCAGCCGGTCCAGCCCCTCGCGGATCACCGGATTGGCGAACTCCAGATAGCCATAATCGATTTCCCATTCGGGCGGCAGATACTCCGGCAGCCGCTCGGCCAGCACCGAAAATTCGCGCACCGCGTCTTCGCTGCGCGAGCCGTGACCGCACAGCATCACGCCGATCTTCTCATTATGCCCTGCGTCGGGTCGGGCATCGGTCCTTGTCCGGGATCTGTCCATCGGGTCGCTCCTCCTCGCAAACTGGCGCGCGCCCCCGCCGCAGGTGTGCCTGCGTCGACGATGACGCGCGGCGGCCCCCTGGATGGGTCGGCCTCGCCCGTCTTCCGCTCCGCCTTCCGGCCTCGTCAGCCCGCTGGTAGCAGCGCCGCCGGGGTGACGCAAGAACCGCGCGACATGCGTTCCAAATGGATCAAATATCCGCGCCGCAGGCATGGCGCCCCCTACACATCCGCGCCCCGATCCGGTTAAGTGCGCGCGATTGCAGATCAAGGTAAGCACCCGATGCCCAGCGATGGATGAACTCTGGACCGGACTGACGCAGGCGGGATGGCTGTTGCTGACGCTCGACCCCGATCTGGTCGAGATCACGCTGCGTTCGCTCCAGGTGACCCTGACGGCGGTGCTCATCGCGTCGGCGATCGGCCTGCCGCTGGGGGCATGGCTGGCGGTCAGGCGGTTCCGCTATCGGCGCATGTCGATCGCGCTGCTGAACGCGCTGATGGGGCTGCCGCCGGTGGTGGTGGGGCTGGTGGTCTACATCCTGCTCAGCCGGTCGGGGCCGCTGGGTGTGCTGGGGCTGCTGTTCACGCCGACGGCGATGATCGTGGCCCAGGTAATCATCATCACGCCGCTCATCGCGTCGATCGCGCATCAGGCGATCCGCGACCTCTGGGCGGATTACCACGACCTGCTGATTTCGCTGAACACGACCCGCGGCCAGCGCATCCGGGCGCTGATCTGGGACGGGCGGCGCGCGCTTCTCACCGCTTCGCTCGCCGGTTTCGGGCGCGCCATCGGCGAGGTCGGCGCGATCATGATCGTGGGCGGCAACATCGACCACGCCACGCGGGTGCTGACCACCGCGATCGCGCTGGAAACCGGCAAGGGCGATTTCGCGCTGGCGCTGGGGCTGGGGTTCGTGCTGATCGGGCTGGCGGTGCTGGTCAACCTGGGCATCCACGCGCTGAGCCGCACCGAAAGGGCCAGCCAATGGTAAGCTCCATCCTGCCGCTTCGCCTTTCCTCCGCGGTGGTGCGCCGCAGGGGCCGCCGCCTGCTGGGGCCGGTCGACCTGACGCTGGACGGCTCTGGCATCACCATCGTGATGGGGCCCAACGGGTCGGGCAAGACCACGCTTTTGCGCCTGATGCACGGGCTGGAACGCGCAAGCGAGGGCGAGGCGCGCTGGAACGTCCCCGAACGCGTGGCGCGCAAGCATCAGGCCTATGTGTTCCAGACCCCGATCATGATGCGCCGCACCGTGATCGACAGCATCGCCTATCCGATGATCGTGCACGGCAGCCGCCGCGCCCGCGCGCGCGCGCAGGCCGCCGACTGGGCGGCGCGGGTGGGCCTGGGCCATGCGCTCGACCGGGATGCCACGGTGCTGTCGGGGGGCGAAAAGCAGAAACTCGCCCTCGCCCGCGCGCTGATCCGCGCCCCCGAGGTGCTGTTCCTGGATGAGCCCTGCGCCGCGCTGGACGGGCGCGCCACCACCGAGATCGAGGCGATCCTGCTGACCGCCCGCAGGGACGGCACGCGCATCGTGATGTCGACGCATGACATGGGTCAGGCCCGCCGCCTGGCCGAGCAGATCCTCTTCCTGCACAAGGGCACCTTGCGAGAAGCGGGCGAGGCGCATAGCGTGCTGGCGAATCCCGCCACGGACGAATTTCGCGGGTTCATCAAAGGAGATATCGTTCTATGAAACTTGGTATTCTTTCCACCGCCGCGGCGCTGCTGATCGGCTTTTCCGCCCACGCCGAAGAGATGAAGATGGCGGTCACGACTTCCTTCCACAACTCGGGCCTGTCGGAAATCCTGCTGCCCGCCATCAAGAAGGACACCGGCATCGACGTGCAACTTCTGGTGGTCGGCACGGGTCAGGCCCTGCGGCTCGGGGCTGCGGGCGACGTGGATGCGCTGCTGGTCCATGCCAAGTCCGCCGAGGAAAAGTTCATAGCCGAAGGCAACGCGCCCAAGCGCACGGAAATCATGTACAATGACTTCGTGTTCATCGGCCCGTCCGAGGATCCCGCGGGCGTGCGCGGCGCCGACAGCGCCACCAAGGCGCTGACCGACATCGCCGACGCGCAGGAAGATTTCGTCAGCCGGGGCGACGACAGCGGCACCAACAAGAAAGAGCTGAGCCTGTGGAAGGCCGCCGATCTGGACCCCGCGAGCTTCGGCGACTGGTACAAGGCCGTGGGCGCGGGCATGGGCGCCGCGCTGAACACCGCCAGCGGCATGAATGCCTATATCATGTCGGACCGCGCCAGCTGGCTGAAGTTTGCCAACAAGGGCGATCTGCAACTGCTTTACGCAGGCGACCCGGCGCTGTTCAACCAGTACGCCTACCTGCGCGTCAGCCCCGAAAAATTCCCGCATGTCAAAGCGGAGCTCGCGCAAAAGCTCGAGGACTGGCTGCTGAGCGATCGCGCGAAAGAACTGATCGACGGCTACCGGCTCGAAGGTGAACAGCTGTTCACCTACAACGCCAAGCAGTAAGACCGCCAAGCGGTAATTTCCACGTCCAGAGCGCCGGGCCGGTTTTCGGGCTGGCGCTCCTCCGTCTCACGTCGCGGCCGCGAACGGGACGCTCTCACTTCAGGCGCAGATCGCTGAGGCTTGCCCGCACCGCGGAATTGGTGTCGTCGCTGTCGGCAGACACGGCAATGCCCACCAGCTGCTGCCGCGCGCTGCCAAAGGCGCGCTTGTAATCTGCCGACAGATCGACGCTTTCGTCGAAGGCCCCCGTCCCCGCGGCGCGCTGGATGACGGTCGCGCCGCGCGCCTTCAGATAGGGGCTCTTGACCAGCCGCCCTTCCGGGCCGCTGCCGCCCCAGACAAAGACCAGCCCCCCGGCATTGTCGTTCTTCAGCAGCGCGCCGACGGAGGCCCTGGGGCCCAGCGCCTCGGCCTCGGCGGCGGGCAGGAACACGAAATAGAGCGCGACATTGCGGTCGTCGCCGCCCTTGCGCGTCAGATCGGTTGCGGGCACCGATTGCGTCACCGCCCAGGACCAGCTGGCCCGGGACGCCTGCCAATCCGCGCGCGGCAGCCGTGTATAGACCAGCGACACCGCGTCGTCTGAGGCGATCCCCAGCGTATTGCCGGAAAAGTCGAATTTGTTGTGGGAAAACAGCGACAGACGCTGCGTCATCCAACCATCGGAAAACGGCAGCGGCATCGACTGCGCGGCAGAGGCCAACCCCAGCATCGCCATGATGAGGCCCGCGCCCCGGAATTTGCGAAATTGCATGTCCGCTCCCTGTGATGTGCTGTCGGCAAGTCTAGGCCGCGCCCGCCCCGCGGCAATTCACATCGGCGTCAGCCTGCCGCCTTTCCCGCGGGCTCAAGCCGGTTGCAGCGTGCCGTCCACCAGCCGGACCATGCGGTCCATGCGCGCGGCAAGCTGCATGTTATGCGTGGCGATCAGCGCCGACAGCCCGGTCGCGCGCACAAGCGTCATCAACGCGCCGAACACCTGATCGGAGGTCGCGGGGTCGAGATTTCCGGTCGGCTCATCGGCCAGCAGCAGGCGCGGGCTGTTGGCCAGCGCCCGGCAGAAGGCCACGCGCTGCTGCTCGCCGCCCGACATGGCGGCCGGACGGTGCTGCGCGCGCCCGGCCACGCCAACCTGTTCCAGAAGCCCCATGGCCCGGCCCCGCGCGTCCGCCTGGCTGACGCCGTTGGCAAGCTGCGGCAGCACGATGTTTTCCAGCGCGGTGAATTCGGGCAGCAGATGGTGGAATTGATAGATGAACCCGATGTCGCGGCGGCGCGCCTCGGTGCGGCGCTTGTCCGACAGGGCACTCATTTCGGTGTCCGCGATCTGCACCAGGCCGCTGTCGGGCGTGTCCAGCAGCCCCGCGATATGCAGCAGCGTGGATTTGCCCGCCCCCGAGGGCGCGACCAGCGCCACGACCTCGCCTTTCGCCACCTCGATCCCGGCGTCTTTCAGCACGGTGATCTCGCCGGGTTTGCCGTGGTTGTAGGCCTTTCGGACAGCGGTGAGCCGAAGCATCGCATCACTCATAACGCAGCGCCTCCACCGGGTTCATGCGCGCGGCTCGGCGCGCCGGGAAATAGGTGACCACAAACGAAAGCCCCAGCGACAGCCCCACCGCCGAAAGCACATCGCCGGGCATGAGCTTGGCCGGCAGGAAATAGATGCCGCGCACCGACGGATCCCAGACCCCGCCGCCCGCCACCGCGTTCACCACCCCGAAGATCGGGTCGATGTAGATCGCGAAGAGGCTGCCCAGCACCGTGCCTGCCACGGTGCCGATCACGCCCACCAGCGCGCCGCAGATGAAAAAGACGCGCAGGATCGATCCCTCGGTCAGCCCGACGGTGCGCAGGATGCCGATGTCGCGGCCCTTGTTCTTGACCAGCATGATCAGCCCCGAGACGATGTTCATCGCCGCGATCAGCACCAGGATCGACAGGATGATGAACATCACGTTGTCCTCCATGTCGAGCGCGCGCAGGAACGCGCCCGACGCGTCGCGCCAGGTCCAGATCAGCGTGCCCTCGCCGGTGGCGCGCGTGATCGCGTAGCCGATTTCATCGACCTTTTCGGGGTTCCGGACCATCACCTCCAGCTCGTCCGCGCCCCCTTCGCGGTTGAAGTAGGATTGCGCCTCGGCGAAGGGCAGATAGACCCGCGTCTTGTCGATGTCGTAGCGGCCCACCGAAAAGATATAGACCACCTCATAGGCGTTGATGCGCGGGCTGGTGCCGAAGGCAGTCTTGACCCCGTCGGGCGAGATCAGCTTGATCCGGTCGCCGATCTCCGCGCCCAGCGCGCGCGCCACCCCCGACCCGATGGCGATGCCCTCGCCCAGCCGGTCGATATTGCCGATCGCCTCGGCCGGGTTCTGGATGCGCGGCAGCGATTTCAGATCCTCCAGCGCGATGCCGAAGACCTCGACGCCCGCATTGTTGGATCGCAGCGAGGCCAGCACCTGCCCCTTGATCAGCGGCGCCACGCGGGTCACCCCGTCGATCTGGCGGATGATCTGCGCCCGCTGGGGAT
The DNA here is from genome assembly GCF_052826345.1 of Brevirhabdus sp. NCBI lineage: Bacteria > Pseudomonadati > Pseudomonadota > Alphaproteobacteria > Rhodobacterales > Paracoccaceae > Brevirhabdus > Brevirhabdus sp. The sequence continues at coordinate 6,963 of NZ_JBRBUA010000062.1, forward strand.
AATCCTCGATCAGGCGGGTGGTGGTGCCGTCCTCGGCCACGCGCACGGCGTCATAGACGGTGATATGCGCGTTGGCGCCCAGGATCGTGTCGACGAATTCCGCGCGGAACCCGGCGCGCACGGCCAGCGTGGCGATCAGCGCGAAGACCGCCAGCGTGATGCCGATCAGGCTGATCCAGGTCATCACCGACACGCCGCCTTCGGCACGGCGGGCGCGCAGATAGCGCCAGGCGATCATCCATTCGAAACGCGAAAAGGGAGAGGTTCGGGTGGCCAAGCGAGGCTCCTGCGATCAATTCGCGCGGACCTTGCGATGCAGGCCCGGCAGGGTCAAGGGCACGGGGCCCGACCCGCGGCCCCCAGAGGGCCAAACGCCCCCACGTTCGAGTGATCGGGCCGCCCCGAGACCGCGCTTGGGCCGCCCTTGGGCCTGTCACGGCCATCCCCGGGCTGCTCAGGGCTGGTCCCCCCCCCCCGCGGTGGCTCAGAAAATACCGCGTCCCAGACGGTGACCCTCAAAGATCTCCTGCAGGCGGCTCAGCGCCTGTTCCGGCGGCAGTTCCTCGGACACGCCGGTGCGGCGGCTGGTCAGCTCGACCACACCGTTTTTCAGCCCGCGCGGCCCGACGGTGATCCGCCACGGCAGGCCGATCAGATCCATCGTGGCGAATTTCGCGCCCGCGCGTTCGTTGCGATCGTCGTAAAGCGGGTCCAGCCCCATCGCGGTGATCTGGCGATAAAGCGCCTCGCAGGCGGCGTCGGCCTCATCGTCGCCCTGCTTGAGGTTGACGATGCCCACATGGAACGGCGTCACCCCCTCGGGCCAGATGATGCCGCGGTCGTCGTGGCTGGCCTCGATGATGGCGCCCAGCAGGCGCGACACGCCGATGCCGTGGCTGCCCATGTGCACCGGCACCTTCGCGCCGTCGGGCGTGGTGACATTGGCGCCCATCGCCTCGGAATACTTGGTGCCGAAATAGAAGATCTGCCCCACCTCGATCCCGCGCGAGCTTTTGCGCCGCGCTTCGGGGATCTGGTCGAACAGGGCGGGATCATGCGTCTCGTCGGTGCGGGCGTAGGGGGTCGTCCATTCCTGCACGATGGCCTCGCATTCGGCGCGGCTGTCGAAATCGACCTGCCGGTCGCCGAAGCTGAGATCGGTGATCGCGCTGTCGTAGAAGACCTCCGACTCGCCGGTGTCGGCCAGCACCAGGAATTCATGGGTGTCGTCGCCGCCGATGGGCCCCGAATCGGCGCGCATCGGAATGGCCTTGAGCCCCATGCGTTCATAGGTGCGCAGATAGGCGACCATATGGCGGTTGTAGGCGTGGATCGCGGCATCGCGGTCGATGTCGAAGTTATAGCCGTCCTTCATGTAGAATTCGCGCCCGCGCATCACGCCGAAGCGCGGGCGGATCTCGTCGCGGAATTTCCACTGGATCTGATAAAGCGTCAGCGGCAGATCCTTGTAGCTGCCGACATGCGAACGAAAGATGTCGGTGATCTGTTCCTCGTTGGTGGGGCCGAACAGCATGTCGCGGTTATGGCGGTCGGTGATGCGCAGCATCTCTTCGCCATAGTCGTCGTAGCGGCCCGATTCCCGCCACAGATCGGCCGATTGCATGGTCGGCATCAGCAGCGGGATATGGCCCGCGCGGATCTGTTCCTCATGGACGATGGCCTCGATCTTCTTGAGGACGCGCAGCCCCAGCGGCAACCAGGAGTAGATGCCGGCGCTGGCCTGCTTTATCATGCCGGCGCGCAGCATGTAGCGGTGGCTGACGATCTGTGCCTCGGCGGGGGTTTCCTTGAGGACGGGCAGGAAATAGCGGCTCAGGCGCATGGCGCGGTATCCTTCGGGTCAATTTCCGGCACGGTCTAGGTCATTGCCCCGCTCCAGACAAGTCGCGCTTATCCGGACACACCCGCCTGCTCGCGCCGCCCGGCCCGGCCGTTTCGCTTGCGCGGCCCCCCGCCATGCGCGAAGAAGCCCGAAAGGAGGATGCATGGGGCTGCCGGTTCGAGATCAGGTCAAGATATGGGGCGTCGCGGGGGCGGTGCTGCTGGTTTTGCTGTGGATGATGGGCGATGTCATCCTGCCGTTCCTGCTGGGCGGCGCGGTGGCCTATTGCCTCGACCCCATTGCGGACCGGCTGCAACGGCTGGGGCTGTCGCGCATCCTGTCGACGGTGGTGATCACGCTGGGGGCGCTGATCCTGTTCGTGGTCGTCGGGCTGCTGGTCGTGCCCAAGCTCATCGAGCAGACGCTGGCGCTGGTGGATATGGCGCCGCGCATCGTGGCCAATCTGCAATCCTTCCTGACCGACCGCTTTCCCGACATCGGCGACGCCGAATCGACGATCCGCAAAAGCCTCGTCAGCCTGGGCGAAACCGTCCGCGACCGCGGCGGCGCCTTTCTCAACACGATCTTCGTGTCGGCCATGGGGGTGATCAACGTCCTGCTGCTGATCGTGGTCGTGCCGGTCGTGGCCTTCTACCTGCTGCTGGACTGGGACCGCATGGTCGCCCGCGTGGATGAGCTGGTGCCGCGCCAGCACGTGCATACCGTGCGCAGGCTGGCGCGGGAAATCGACGCGACGCTGGCCTCCTTCATCCGCGGCCAGGGCACGGTCTGCGTCATCCTGGGCACCTATTACGCGGTGGCGCTGATGCTGGTGGGGCTTCAGTTCGGCCTGGTCGTGGGCGCCGTCGCGGGATTCTTGACGTTCATCCCCTACGTGGGCGCGCTGGTGGGCGGCCTGCTGGCGATCGGGCTGGCGCTGTTCCAGTTCTGGGGGGACTGGCTCTGGATCGTCGTGGTGGCGGTGATCTTTCAGGCCGGCCAGCTGGTCGAGGGCAACGTGCTGACGCCCAAGCTCGTGGGCGACAGCGTCGGGCTGCACCCGGTCTGGCTGCTGCTCGCGCTGTCGGCCTTCGGTGCGCTCTTCGGCTTTGTCGGGCTGCTGGCCGCGGTGCCGCTGGCCGCCGTTCTGGGGGTGCTGACGCGCTTCGCGGTGGAGCGCTACAAGCAGGGGCCGCTTTATCGCGGCACCGCCGATGACGACGCGGCCTGACATGCGCGGTGCATCATGAGCGGCGAACAACTGGCGCTCGATCTGCCCAGCAAGCCCGCCCAGGGGCGCGAGGATTTCTTCCTCTCGCCCTCCAACGCGCTGGCTGTCGCCGCGCTGGAACGCTGGCGCGACTGGCCGCAGGGCAAGCTGGCGCTGATCGGCCCGCCGGGGTCGGGCAAGACGCATCTGGCCATGGTCTGGGCCGAGGAGGCCCGCGCTCGCGTGCTGCGGGCGCGCGATCTGACAGCCGCGGGCCTCGACGCGCTCGGCACCGGCAATATCGTGGTGGAGGACGCCGACGCCCCGCTCGGCGATGCCGCGCAAACCGCGCTTTTCCACCTGCACAACCTGTCGCTGGCCCATGGCGCGCGGCTGCTGTTGACGGGCGCCACACCCCCCGCCCGCTGGCCGGTCCGCCTGCCGGATCTGGCAAGCCGGCTTCAGGCGGCGGCGGTGGCGGAGCTGGACCCGCCCGACGACCGGCTGCTGGCGGCGGTGCTCAGCAAGCTGTTCCAGGACCGTCAGATCCCGCCCCCCGCCGAAGTCATCACCTGGCTGGTGCCGCGGATGGAACGCTCCTTTGCCGCGGCGCAGGCCGTCGTGGCCGAGTTGGACCGCCGTGCGCTGGCGCGTCGCTGCCGCATCAGCCGCACCCTGGCGGCCGAGGTGCTGGACAAGCGGCGCGGCGGGGCTCCATAACCGTATGAGCATCCACCCGGTCGCCCTCCCCGACCGACCCCCGAGCATCCTTGAGCAGAGAGGCCTTCATGGGTACAGGCGCGGCACCGCCTTCGGATTTCCTGAAATCGGATTTTCCCGACCCCATCGACCTGCCCGAGGTCGACCCCGAAGGTCCCTCGCGCTTCGTCAACCGCGAACTCAGCTGGCTGGCCTTCAACTGGCGCGTGGTCGAAGAGGCCGACAATCCGCGGGTGCCGTTGCTGGAACGGGTGCGGTTCCTGTCGATCTCGGCCACCAACCTGGATGAATTCTACACCGTGCGCGTCGCGGGCCTGCGCGAGTTGGCGCGTGCGGGCAACACCAGCCCCGCCGACGACGGGCTGATCCCCGCCGAGCAACTTGTCCTGATCGAGGCCGACGCGCGCCGCCTGCTGAGCGCGCAGCAGCGCGTCTGGGACGATCTGCGCCCGCTGCTGACCGATGAGGGCATCCACATCCTGCGCCGCGACGATCTGGCCGCATGCGACCGCGATTTTCTGGAAAGCTTCTTCATCGACAGCGTCTTTCCGATCCTGTCGCCGCTGGCCATCGACCCCGCGCATCCGTTTCCCTTCATCCCCAACGCGGGCTTTTCGCTGGCGCTGCAGCTCGAACGCGGATCGGACGGGCGCAGCCTGCGCGCGCTGCTGCCCGTTCCCGGCCAGATTGCCCGGTTCGTGCGTCTGCCCGACGATGGCGCCGCGATCCGCTTCCTGCCGCTGGAGGAGCTTTTGCTGCTGCATATCGGCTATCTGTTTCCCGGCTACCGGCTGAAGGCCGACTGCGCCTTCCGGGTGCTGCGCGACAGCGACATGGAGGTCGAGGACGAGGCCGAGGATCTGATGCGCGAATTCGAGGTCGCGCTGAAACGCCGCCGCCGGGGCGAGGTGATCCGCCTGAAAATCTCCGCCAATGCGCCGTCGGGACTGAAAAACGTGGTGATGGGCAATCTGAACGTCTCGCCCGAGGAGGTGGTGGAAATCGACGGGCTGATCGGTGCCACCGACCTGCGCGAGCTGGTGCTCGACAGCCGCCCCGACCTGCTGTGGCCGTCCTTTACCCCGCGCGTGCCCGAACGCGTCCAGGATCACGACGGCGACATGTTCGCCGCGATCCGCCAGAAGGACATGCTGCTGCACCACCCCTATGAGACCTTCGACATGGTCGTGCGGTTCCTGGCCCAGGCCGCGCGCGATCCCAACGTCGTGGCGATCAAGCAGACGCTCTACCGCACCTCGCAGGACAGCCCCATCGTCAGCGCCCTGTGCGAAGCCGCGGAGGCCGGCAAATCCGTCACCGCGCTGGTGGAGCTCAAGGCCCGCTTCGACGAGGCCGCGAACATCCAGCAATCGCGCAGGCTGGAACGCGCGGGCGCGCATGTCGTCTACGGCTTCATCAACTACAAGACCCACGCCAAGATCAGCACCGTCGTGCGCCGCGAGGGCGACCAGCTGGTGACCTACACGCATTACGGCACCGGCAACTACCACCCGATCACCGCGCGCATCTACACTGACCTGAGCCTGTTCACCTGCGACGGCGACCTGGGCCGCGACGCGACCAAGGTGTTCAACTACGTCTCGGGCTATGCGCCGCCCGAGGGGCTGCTCAACCTCGCGATTTCGCCGCTGAACCTGAAACAGCGCCTGCTCGACAGCATCGAGAACGAGGCCGAGCACGCGCGCAACGGAAAACCCGCCGAGATCTGGGCCAAGATGAATGCCATCATCGAGCCCGACGTGATCACCGCGCTCTATGCCGCCAGCCAGGCGGGGGTGAAGATCAACCTGGTCGTGCGCGGCATCTGCGGGCTGCGTCCCGGCATCAAGGGGCTGAGCGAGAACATCCGCGTCAAATCCATCGTGGGCCGCTTTCTGGAACATTCGCGCATCGTGTGTTTCGGCAACGGCCACGGGCTGCCGTCGAAAAAGGCCAAGGTCTACATCTCGTCGGCCGACTGGATGGACCGCAACCTGATCCGCCGCGTGGAAACGCTGGTGCAGATCAAGAACGCGACCGTCAAGGCGCAGATCGTCAGCCAGATCATGGCAGCCAACCTGGCCGATGTCGCCCAAAGCTGGGTGATGGACGCCTATGGCCAGTTCACCCGAACCCCGCCCGAAGAGGGTCAATATGCCTTTAACTGCCACCGGTTCTTCATGGAAAACCCGTCGCTGTCGGGGCGCGGATCGGCCGGCGCCTCGGATGTGCCGAAATTGGCCCATTCCAAGGATTGACGCTCGCGACCGGGGCGCGCCATGTTGAGCGCGTCGAGCCCGCCTGCGCCAACGCTCACCACAAGGAGCCGACCATGGTGACTGACACCGATGCGCCCCCCCCCGAACGCGGTTCGCGTTCGTCCGAGGATTCTGCTGCGGGCGCTGCCGCGTCGGATGCCGGATGGGGCCCCTTCGGGCGCCCGCTTTTCGACGATCCGGCCGCGCAGTCGCTGTCGCGGGTGGGGGTCGTCGATGTGGGCTCGAACTCCGTGCGCATGGTGGTCTTCGACGGGGCCGCCCGCAGCCCCGCCTATTTCTACAACGAAAAGATCCTGTGCGGGCTGGGCGCCGGGCTCAACAAGACCGGGCAGCTCAATCCCGATGGCCGCCGCCGCGCGCTTTCCGCGATCAAGCGTTTCGACCTGCTGTCGCAGTCGATGGGCATAGCACCGCTGACCGCCGTGGCCACCGCCGCCGTGCGCGAGGCCTCCGACGGGCCGGAATTTCGCGCGCAGGTCGAGCGCGAAACCGGCATCAAGCTATGGGTCATCGACGGCGCCGAGGAGGCCCGCCTGTCCGCGCAGGGCGTGCTGCTGGGCTGGCCCGGCGCCAAGGGGCTGGTCTGCGACATCGGCGGGTCCTCGATGGAACTGGCCGAGGTGGCGGACGGGCGTGTCGGGCGGCGCGTAACCTCGCCGCTGGGGCCGCTCAAGCTGAACGGCATCAGCGGCGGGCGCAAGGCGGTGAAGGCGCATATCAAGGCGGTGATGGCCGATCTGGTCGAACAGATGGGCGGCGGACACAAGCGGATCTATCTGGTCGGCGGCTCCTGGCGCGCCTTTGCCCGCCTCGACATGGAACGCCGCCAATACCCGCTGTCGGTGCTGCACGAGTACCGGATGACGCCCCGCTCGATCCAGAAAACGGCGAACTGGCTGACCGAACACGACCCCGATGAGCTGCGCCAGCGCACGGGCACGTCTTCAGGGCGGATGGCGCTGGTGCCGCTGGCGTCGCTGGTGCTCAAGGAAATGGTGCGCAGCTTTCAGCCCAAGGAAATCTACACCTCGGCCTACGGCATCCGCGAGGGGCTGCTTTACGAACAGATGCCCGAGCGCCTGCGCAAGCGCGACCCGCTGATCGACGCCTGCCGGTTTTCCGAACAGCACAACGCGCGCCAGCCGGGGTTCGGCAAGCAGCTTTACCATTTCCTGCGCCCGCTGTTCCGCAATGCCCCGTCGGAACGGCGCCGTCTGGTGCGCGCGGCCTGCCTGCTGCACGACGTCAGCTGGCGCGCGCACCCCGATTACCGCCATGAGGTCTGTTTCGACAACGCCACCCGCGCCAATCTGGGCGGGCTGGATCATCCCGGGCGGGTGTTTCTGGGGCTGGCCCTGTTGCACCGCTACAAGAACACGCGCAGCGGCTCACGGTTCGAGCCGGTGCTGGACCTGCTGACCGAGAGGGAGGTGCAGGAGGCCGAGGTCCTGGGCAAGGCCATGCGTTTCGGCGCGATGTTCTCGGTCGACGATCCCGACCGGATGGGCCATCTGGAATGGTTCCCCAAGAAACGCCTGCTGCGCATGGTGCTGGACGAGGAAAGCCGCGACCTGTTCGGCGAGGTCGCCGGCGCGCGCTTCAACGCGCTCGCGGTCGCGCTGGAAGCGGAATCGGACGTCGTGTTCCCCAGAAAGCCGAAGCCCCGGAAACCCGCGAAGACACAGCCGGAGGCATGAGCGCGGGTCGCGCAGGCGCTTATAGTTCGACTTCGCCCTCTTCGGGGGTCTCGGGCACCAGCGGGATCTTGCGGCGGATGATGATGTCGCCGTTCGGCAGAACCTCGGGCAGATGATAGGCGTCGACATCGTCGATGGCGCTGTCGAGCCCTTTCAACAGGGGTTGCAGATCGTCCATCAGCCCGCGCAGGATCATCCGCGACCCCCGCGACAGCAGATCCAGCCCGCCGGAAAGGCCGCCGCCCTCCTCCGTCCCGTCGGAGGGCGCGTCGGGCGATCGCGCCTCGGGTCGCGGCGTCTCGGATTGCGGCGTCTCGGATTGCGCGTCCGACTGGGCCACGGCGGCCTGCGGCGCCGAAAGGGCCCCCAACGCGGCGATCGCCAAGGCGGAGAGAAGCGCGTTCTGTTTCATAGCCGAAAAGAATAGCGCGCGCGCCGCCGCGTTAAAGAGCCGCCGCGAAAAAATCTCGTCCGTCAGCACGCCGCAGGCGCGCACGGCCCGCGCAGCATCGCCCCTATGACCAAAACACGCGCACGCGGCCAAGCACGGCACGCAGAAACGGCGGCGGCGGGGGCTCGGCGAGCCTCAGCGGGCCTCCTGGACGTGGCGTGCCGCAGCGCCGGTATTGATTTCCTCCCAGGCGCGGTTGATGGCGATCAGGCGGCTTTCGGCCAGTTTCACGGCTTCTTCGGGCACGCCGCGCGCGATCATCCGGTCGGGGTGCGTGTCGCGCACCAGCGCACGCCAGGCGTGCCGCGCCTGATCGAGCGTCGCATCGGGCGGCACCCCCAGAACGTCATAGGGATCGGGCGCGCAACCGACCACGAACCGCGCGCGCAGCCTGCGGAAATCGCGCTCGTCGATGCCGAAAATCGCGCTCACGCGGGACAGGAAATCGTTTTCGTTCGGATGATAGTGGCCGTCGGCCATCGCGATATGGAACAGCCCCTCCATCAGATCCCCGAGCACGGGCGTGTCATTGCCGAACATCGCGGCGATGCGGCGGGCGTAATCCTCGAACCCGGCGACATCCTGACGCGCCATGTCGAACACGCGCGCGGCATTCTTTTCCTCCGAGGGCGGAATGGTGAAGATCTCGCGGAACGCCGAGACCTCATCGCGGGTGACGCGGCCATCGGCCTTGGCCATCTTGGCGCCCAGCGCGATCACCGCGATGGTGAAGGCGACCGAGCGCTGCGGCGGCGTGCGCAGCCGCTCGAAAACCGCGCTCAGCGGCTCTCCGCCGGTCAGGGCGGCAAGGGCATCGGCAATGCGGGACCAGAGAGACATGGTTCACAGGAATTTCTGCATGAGGACAAGATCAAGTAGCGCGCCGTTCTTGAACCCTACCTGCGGCAGACGCGCCACCTCCAGATAGCCCATTGCGGCGTGAAACCGCACCCCCGTGGCATTGGCCGCGCTGACACCGGCCATCATCGCGTGGATCGAACGCTCGCGCGCATGATGTTCCAGCGCGCCCAGCAGCTGGCGGCCCAGCCCCAGGCCGCGGGCTTCCTCGGCCAGTATGATCGTATGTTCCATGCAGCGGGCGTAGCCCACGCCGTTGCGGAATTGGCCGTAGCAGGCGAACCCGGCCAGGCGGCCCTCATGCAGCGCCACCAGAAAGGCGTGATCCTGCGCCCGCTTGGCCCGCAACATCGACTGAATGTCGGAGGCCGCCGGTTCGATGCTGTTGAATGTGGACAGCGTGTCGCGGATCACCGGCGACCAGATGTCGGAAATGAAGGCACTGTCGCGGTCTTCGGCGGGGCGAATCATTCCAGCGTCCACCGGCCCGAGGGCGTGTCGATCTTGGCGCGCAGCGTGGTGCGCACCGAATGTTCGATCTCGATGCGCGGGTCCTGAAGGAACGGCGCCAGCGCCTTTTCCAGCTTGCGCGGGTCCGGCACACCCAGCCGCAAACCGTGAAGCCTGCATCCGCGATCCTGCAGCCGGGGCGCCGGATGCGCGCGGCTCAGCCATTGCATCAGCGCGGGAAAGGCGCCCTCGAACGGCAGGGTGCCGCTGTCGGGCACGCACATGCGCCACCTCAGATCGCCCCGCGACACTTCGACCGGGGTGCCCGCGCCCTCGGGCGCGAGGCGCAGGGCGGTCTCCAGATCGTCGACCGCCAGCACCCAGGCGCCGATGCGCGCGGGCCCCGCCATGCGGTCGAGGTCGAACCAACGGGGATGATCGGGCGGCCTTGCCTCCGGATCGATCGCGATGACCTCGAGATATTCCTGTGGACCAAGGCTCAACAAGGCGTTGTGGGTTGCCATTTCCGGATGATGCCCCCCCTGCTGAAGCTGCGTCCCGAGGGCGGTTTCAACATCAGCCGTGCCAAGTTCCAGATCCGTCGCGGTGATTGCCAGATGATCGAATGTGGCGCGCATCCCCGATCCTTCTATTGTCCGATGCCGAGAGTGTATTGTGCCCGCCTGCCGAAGACGAGGCACAAAAGCATTGAAATTCGGTCGTCGATGCCCAGTTGTACGAAAACAAATTTGGAAGCCAAGGGCATTTCATGACATTGATGCGCACTCTCGACCGGTTCTTTCGACACGAAGCGGCCGGAGGCGTCCTTTTGCTCGCCTCCGCCATTGCCGCGCTGGCGGTGGCGAACTCGGCGCTGGCGCCGGTCTATGAGGACACGCTCGCCTCGACGCTGAAAATCACGCTCAACGACGAGGGCTTGGAAAAGTCCCTGCTGCTTTTCATCAACGACGGGTTGATGGCGGTGTTCTTCCTGCTGATCGGGCTGGAACTGAAGCGCGAGGTGCTGGACGGCCGCCTGAAAGATCCCAAGGACGTGATGTTGCCGGGCGTCGCCGCCGTGGCGGGCATGGTCCTGCCCGCGCTGGTCTTTTTCGCGATCAACCGCGGCATCGGCGAGAATCTGTCGGGTTGGGCGATCCCCGCCGCCACGGACATCGCATTCGCGCTGGGGGTACTGGCGCTGGTGGGCACGCGGGCGCCCGCGTCGCTCAAGATCTTTCTGTTGACGCTGGCGATCCTGGACGATCTGGGCGCCATCATCATCATCGCGCTGTTCTATACCGCCGATCTCAAGATCGACTATCTGCTGCTGGGGCTGTTGCCGCTGGCGGGGCTGGTGTGGCTGAACATGCGCGGCACGCACCGTATCGCGCCCTTCCTGCTGCTGGGGCTGATCCTGTGGTTCCTTGTCCTGCGCTCGGGCGTTCATGCGACGCTGGCGGGCGTGGTCACGGCGCTGTTCATTCCGCTGACCGACAAGTGGAACAAATCGCCCCTGCGCTCGCTGGAACACGGGCTGTCGCCCTATGTGTTCTACCTGATCGTGCCGATCTTCGCCTTTGCCAACGCGGGCGTGGTGCTCAAGGGCATGTCGCTGGCGGATCTGCTGTCGCCGCTGCCGCTGGGCATCGCGCTGGGGCTGGTGGTGGGCAAGCAGCTGGGGGTCTTCGCCGCGACCTGGCTGATGGTGAAATCCGGTGCCGCCCGCATGCCGCACGGGGCCAACTGGCCCCAGATCTACGGCATCGCCTGCCTGGCGGGCATCGGGTTCACCATGTCGCTGTTCATCGGCTCGCTCAGCTTTACCGATGCGGCACAGATGAACGCGGTGCGCCTGGGTGTGCTGGCGGGATCGGCGGTGTCTGCGGTGATCGGCTTTGGCGTGCTGATGGCCTTCGCCACACCGCAGCGGGAAAAGACCCCGCAAGCCGCCGCGCCCCCCCTGCCGGAGTAACGGTGCCGTCAGCCGCGCTCCCGCCCGGGGGCGCGTGCCGCGGGATCCGTGCCGGCCGGATCTTCGACCCATTCCAGCGTCTGCACCCCGGCGCGCCCCAGCGCCAGCAAGGCCAGTTGTCGCGGCAGGCGGTTGATCTCATGGAAACCGCGCTTGACCCTGCGCCATTTCAGGCGCCAGCCCTCGGGGCGCGCGGCCTTGCCCAGCGCCGCGATGTCGGAGTTGTAGCCATAGGCGCGCTGCGTCGCCATCGCCGGACGGATCACCGCAGGCGCGAACCGGCGCGCCAGCCGCGAGACATTGGCGTTGAAGAGCAGATGATCCACCGGCACCCGGACCCGCCCGCGTTGCGCCAGCGCGGCCTGTGCCGCCGCGCGCGACAGGATGTAGGCCGCGCCGCCGACGTGCCGCGATTCCAGCCGGTGCAGCGCGCGCCCGTTGGGCAGCACGCACAGCGGCGGGCCCAGCAGCACCCGGGACGGGCGGTCGCCGAATTTTTCCAGTTTTATCACATCCACCCCCGCGGGGATCCAGTCGTCATGACGCAGGATCGGCGCGCTATCGCGTGCGAGGTAGGCATCGTCTTCCAGAAACAGCGCAAAGCGCGCGGGGCTGTCGAGAAACGCTTGCCACGCGGCAAAATGGCTCGCCGTGCAGGCCCGGTCGCCATCGCCCAGCCGCCCCAGCGGCCCCGATGCGCGCACCAGCCGGTCCAGATCCTGCGGGGGGGTCTGGCGCGCGTCCACCGCATCGCTGCGCTGCCATTCCAGACCAAGCCCGTCCAGATGCGCGCCGATCCGTTCAAGGCGGTCGGGACGGCGCGCCAGGTTGATGATGTAGATCGGGATGGCCTGGGCGGCGGGCCCGGTTGAGGGATCTGTTTTCATCCCCTGCTTCTGCCACGAAGCGCGCCGCCACGCCACCGCGTGTTCACCCCCCTCGCAAGCCGTCTGCCGATGGCCGACCGCGCCCCAGCCGCGCCCCAGCCGCGCCTCCCGCCGCGCTCTCGGCACCTATCCCGGTTCCGGCCCGCCGCGGCGGCCCCTCCCCTGGTGCCTCGCATCCCCAGTAGGCATCCCGGACCCGCGCCGCCAGGCGCAGGCCCCCACTCAAAGGGTTTCAGGCACGCGCCGCGCGGATCAGCTCGAGAATGTCGCGCGCGGCCTCGGGGATATTGGTGCCGGGGCCGAAGATCGCGGAGACCCCCGCATCTTTCAGAAAGGCGTAATCCTGCTGCGGGATGACGCCGCCGCAGATAACGATGATATCGCCCGCGCCCGCGTCCTTCAGCGCCTGCACCAGCTTGGGGGCGAGGGTCTTGTGCCCCGCCGCCTGACTGGAAATCCCGATGACATGCACATCGTTGTCGACGGCGTCCTGCGCGGCCTCCTCCGGGGTCTGGAACAGCGGCCCCACATCGACGTCGAAGCCGATGTCGGCAAAGGCGGTCGCGATCACCTTGGCGCCGCGGTCGTGGCCGTCCTGACCCATCTTGACCACCAGCATGCGCGGGCGGCGGCCCTCCTCCTCGGCGAAGGCCTCCACCTCCTTCTGGATGGTGGCGAACCCCTCGTCGCCCTCATAGGCAGAACCGTAGACCCCCGCGAGCGTCTTGATCTCCGCCCGGTGGCGCCCGAATATCTTTTCCATCGCCATGCTGATCTCTCCGACCGTTGCGCGGGCGCGCGCGGCCTCGACCGCCGCCTCCAACAGGTTGCCGCCCTCCTGCGCGCGGCGCGACAGCTCCGCCAGGGCGGCGTCGCAGGCGGGCTGGTCCCGCTCCGCGCGGATGCGTTCCAGCGCCGCGACCTGCCCCTGCCGGACCTTTTCGTTGTCGATGTCGAGGACGTCGATCTCGTCCTCCTTGTCCAGCCGATACTTGTTGACGCCGACCACGACATCCTCGCCCCGGTCGATGGCCGCCTGCCTGCGCGCGGCGCTTTCCTCGATCCTGAGCTTGGGCATCCCGCTGGCCACGGCCTTGGTCATGCCGCCCATTTCCTCGACCTCCTCGATCAGGGCCCAGGCGGCATCGGCCAGTTCGGCGGTCAGCTTTTCCACGTAATAGCTGCCCGCCAGCGGATCGACGACATTGGTAATGCCGGTTTCTTCCTGCAATATCAGTTGCGTGTTCCGTGCGATCCGGGCGGAGAAATCGGTCGGCAGCGCCATTGCCTCGTCAAAGGAATTGGTGTGCAGCGACTGGGTGCCGCCCAGCACGGCGCTCATCGCCTCAAAGGCGGTGCGCACGATATTGTTGTAGGGGTCCTGCTCCTGCAACGATACGCCCGAGGTCTGGCAATGGGTGCGCAGCATCGAGGATTTCGGGTCCTGCGGCGCGAATTCCTCCATGATGCGCGCCCACAGCAGCCGCGCGGCGCGCAGCTTTGCGGCCTCCATGAAGAAATTCATCCCGATGGCAAAGAAGAATGACAGCCGCGGCGCGAATTTATCCACCGCCATGCCGCGCCCGATGGCCGCGCGCACGTATTCGCGCCCGTCGGCCAGGGTAAAGGCCAGCTCCTGCACCAGGTTCGCGCCGGCTTCCTGCATGTGGTAGCCGGAGATCGAGATGGAGTTGAAACGCGGCATGTCCCGGCTGGTATATTCGATGATGTCGGCGACGATCCGCATCGACGGCTCCGGCGGATAGACATAGGTGTTGCGCACCATGAATTCCTTGAGGATGTCGTTCTGGATCGTACCCGACAGCTGCGCCCGGTCGACGCCCTGCTCCTCGCCCGCGACGATGAAAGAGGCCAGCACCGGGATCACCGCGCCGTTCATCGTCATCGAGACCGACACCTTGTCGAGCGGGATGCCGTCGAAGAGGATCTTCATGTCCTCGACCGAGTCGATCGCGACGCCCGCCTTGCCGACATCGCCCACGACACGCGCGTGATCGCTGTCATAGCCGCGGTGCGTCGCCAGATCGAAAGCCACCGACACCCCCTGCTGCCCCGCCGCCAGCCCGCGGCGGTAAAAGGCGTTGGATTCCTGCGCGGTGGAAAAGCCCGCATATTGGCGGATCGTCCAGGGCCGGCCCGCGTACATCGTGGCCTTTACGCCGCGCGTATAGGGCGCCTGACCCGGCAGGCTGTCGAGATGCGAAAGCCCGTCCAGATCGTCTTGCGTATAGACCGGCTGCACCTCGATCCCTTCGAGCGTGTGCCACACCAGATCGTCGGGGCTGCGGCCCCGCAGGTCCATTTCAGCGCGTGATTTCCATTCCTCTCTGCGATGTGTCACGGGTCTGTCCTTTTCTGTAAACCGGTGCGGTCGGCGGGGCGAATGCATCCTGCGCCTGCGGCCTCACGTGCATGTCGTGGTAGCGGACGATGCCCTCCGCACCCTGGCGCAGCCAATCCAGATCCTGCCTGTAGGCGGCGTCCAGAGCCTCCAGATGCGGGGGGGCGAAGGGTTGCCAGCGGTCGGTGCCGGGCGGGATGCGCGCCACCTCCTCGCCCCGGTCGCGCAGGACCCGCCGCAGATCGTCCGCGCAGGGCGAGCGGTGATGCCAGGCGCCCGCCGTGGCACCCGGCAGAGAGCTGTGGCGCCCCAGCGCGATGCCCAGCTGGCGCGCAGGCTGCGCGATCAGCGCCTCGAATGCCCAGACGTCCAGCGGGGACTGGGCGAACACCTGCGCCACCTCGCTCAGCACGTCGCGCCAGCGCCGGGGCTGGTCGACCAGACGGTCCAGTTGCGACAAGCCCGGGGCCGGATGGCCCACGGGGATCGCATAGGCCAGCGCCGAGCCCCACCATGCCGCATAGCCGCGGATCGCCATGACCACGCGTGTCGGATGATCGGCGAAGGCGGCGGCGAAACGGTGCAGCCGCGCCCCCGCATCGGGGTAGAGCCGCTGCGCCGTCAGCGTGTGGCGCAGCGCGCCGATCATGTTCTCCTCCGACACGATCAGCTGCCGCACCCCCGATTGCGCCAGCCGGTCGAGTTCCATGCGGATCAGCCCGCAGGACCGGGCGCCAAGCGCCGCAATGTCGGGGGTCACGCGATCGCGCCGCCGGATCAGCCCCTGAAACAGGCCGCTCCGCGTCCTGTCGGGTCCCCAATGCGCAACCCCCGCCGCCGCAAGCGCCGCGCGGTTGTCGCGCAGGTACCCCTGAAAGCTGGTCGTGCCGGTGCGATGCGCGCCCAGATGTAAAATGACCTGCACTCGCGGCCCCTCCTGCGTTGGCGACAGGGTCGGACGGCCTCCGGGTCTGTCGGTTCACCGCAAGCATGGACAGCACCCGCTGAGCATGGACTTAACGCGCGCTGCGCGAAATAGGTGGGATTGCATATTTTCCGCCCCCGCCGATTGCACCTTAGCAAAGCGGTCCAAAGCCTTTATATCAAATTGGAACGGAGGCCTGATGAAAACGCTGCTGACGATTGTTCTTGCCGCATTAATCGCTGCGGGCGCCCAGGCGCAAACCTTTGTGGTGGAGCCCGCGGCGCCCTCGCTGATCGACCACTGGAAAGAAGATCCGACCGTCGTATTCGACGCAATCGATGTGGATTTGAACGATTTAAAATGGCTGGCGCGCCCCGTGGTGGTCTTCGCCGACACGCCCGCGGACCCCAATTTCATCCGCCAGGTGGATTTGCTGGCCGCCCGCCCCGGCCAGTTGGCCGAGCGCGACGTGATCGTCATCACCGACACCGACCCCGAGGCACGTTCCGCGCTGCGCCAAAAGCTGCGCCCGCGCGGCTTTGCGCTGGTGCTGATCGGCAAGGACGGCGGCATCAAACTGCGCAAGCCGTTTCCCTGGGACGTGCGCGAGATATCGCGCGCCATCGACAAGACCCCCCTGCGCGAGCAGGAGCTGCGCGAACGCCGCAACATCAACCAGTGATGCGCCGAGCCGCGGTGCGCAGGCCTTGGGGGCGCAGCCGGCGTCACGCGAATTCCATGATCACATCGTCCACCGCCAGGCTGTCGCCCGCGGCGGCGTTGACGCGAGCGACCACGCCGCGGCGTTCGGCGCGCAGGATGTTTTCCATCTTCATCGCCTCGACGGTGCACAGCGGCTGACCTTCCTGCACCTCCTGGCCTTCTTCGACGTCGATCTTGACGATCAGACCCGGCATCGGACACAGCAGCATCTTCGAGGTGTCGGGCGGCTGTTTCTCGGGCATCAGCGCGGCCAGTTCGGCCTGGCGCGGGCTGCGCACATGCACCTTGAGATCGGCGCCGCGGCTGCGCATGCGGAACCCGCCGGGGATCTTGCCGACCTTCAGCACCAGAGGCTGCCCGCCCACGTCCAGCCGCGCCAGCGTCCGGCCCGGCACCCAGTCCGAGGCGACGCGCAGCGCCTCGCCCCCGTCGAAGCGGACGGTGGCGCCGGATGGGTCGGCCGCTTCGATGCCGACGGCGAACCGCTTGCCTTGCAGGGTGATCACCCAATCGGTGCCGACGTGGCGTTCGTGATTGCCCAGTCGCCCCGACACGCGGCTGCGCCGGATTTCGGCCACCCGGTTCATCGCGGCCGCCGCGGCGGCGATCCGGCGCAGCGCGGTGTCGTCCAGCGTCGCGCCCTCGAAGCCGTCGGGGTATTGCTCGGCGATGAAGGCGGTGGTGATCTCGCCCGCGACGAACTTGGGGTGATCCATTACCGCCGACAGGAACGGCAGGTTGTGCCCGATGCCCTCCAGCTCGAAACTGTCGAGCGCCACGCGCATCGCCTCGATCGCTTCCGGCCGCGAAGGCCCCCAGGTGCAGAGCTTGGCGATCATCGGGTCGTAGTACATCGAGATCTCGCCGCCCTCATAGACGCCGGTGTCGTTGCGCACGACATGGGTGTCGCGCACCACCTCTTCGGGCGGGCGATAGCGCGACAGCCGTCCGATGGAGGGCAGGAAGTTGCGATAGGGATCTTCGGCATAAAGCCGGCTTTCCATCGCCCAGCCGTTCAGCGTGACATCCGCCTGCGCCAGCGACAGCGGCTCGCCGTTGGCGACGCGGATCATCTGCTCGACCAGATCGACGCCGGTGATCAGCTCGGTCACCGGATGTTCGACCTGAAGTCGGGTGTTCATCTCGAGGAAATAGAAATTGCGCTCGCCGTCGACGATGAATTCCACCGTGCCCGCACTGGTATAGCCCACCGCCTGCGCCAGCGCGACCGCCTGCGCGCCCATCGCGGCGCGGGTTTCCTCATCCAGAAAGGGCGACGGGGCCTCTTCGATGACCTTCTGGTTGCGCCGCTGGATCGAGCATTCCCGCTCGCCCAGATAGATCGCGTTGCCCTGCTGGTCGGCCAGCACCTGGATCTCGATATGGCGCGGCTGCGTGACGAATTTCTCGATGAAGATGCGGTCGTCGCCGACGCTGCTCGCCGCCTCGTTCTTCGACGACTGGAACCCCTCGCGCGCCTCTTCGTCGTTCCAGGCGATGCGCATCCCCTTGCCGCCGCCGCCCGCACTGGCCTTGATCATCACCGGATAGCCGATTTCCGTAGCGATGCGCACGGCCTCTTCGGCATCGGCGATCAGCCCCATGTGGCCGGGCACGGTCGACACGCCCGCCTCCTGCGCGATCTTCTTGGAGGTGATCTTGTCGCCCATCGCCTCGATCGCGCCCTTGGGCGGGCCGATGAAGGCGACGCCCGCAGCCTCCAGCGCCTCGGCGAATTTCGGGTTCTCCGACAGGAAGCCATAGCCCGGATGCACCGCCTCGGCGCCGCTGTCGCGGATCGCCTGCATCACGCGGTCGATGACGATATAGGACTGGTTGGCGGGCGCCGGGCCGATGTGCACCGCCTCGTCGGCCATCCGCACATGCAGCGCGTTGCGGTCGGCGTCTGAATAGATCGCGACGGTGGCGATGCCCATCTTGCGCGCGGTCTTGATGACCCGGCAGGCGATTTCACCCCGGTTGGCGATCAGGATCTTTTTGAACATTGCGCGGCTCCGTCGTGTGAACGCTCCGGCCGTCGGGGCCGGTGGAAATACAAAAGCCCCGCCGGTTCGCACCGACGGGGCCCTTGCAATTCAGATGATGCGCCGCCCCGGGGGGCGATGCGCGCGCGATCAGCGGCGGCGGCAGACGCCGGCGTCGTCGCAGAACACGCCCGCAGCGGCGCCGATGGCGGCGCCGGTCGCGACGTTGTTGTCGGTCGCATCGGCAACGGCCGCGCCGATGCCCGCGCCGACGACGCCGCGCTCCAGATCCGTGTCGCAGGCCGCGACCGTGAGTAGAAGAACGGCGGGAATTGCCAAGGCTTTGTAACGCATGTGTATGCTCCTTCGAGTGTGGTGACGTGCAGTTTGATACTGGACGTCTTTTTATCGCGCGATCCCGCTTTGCCCGTCAACGCGCAAGCGGAGAGTGCCTGCATCCAGTGGCGGGAAGGCGCCGTGAAAAAACGGGGTCCGGCCCGATCGGACACAGACCCCGCAGAAAGGGAAGGGTAACGGTTTTGGTCAAGAAGGCCAGCGGCTGCGGACGCAGAGCCTACCTTCGCCCGCAGCCTGCCGCAGGAAAATCCGAGTGAAAAGCGCGAAATGCGCGCCGGAGCGGCGTTAGCTGAAATTTGCCAAAACGGATGGAAAAACGGCAAGTTCACGCCTGTTCCCCATCCTCGAACAAATCCGGGTCGAAAGCCTCGGGGAAAGAGGCGCGGGCGCGGGATTCGTCGATGACCAGAAGCGCCTCGTAGCTGGCCGGGTCGAAGGGGTCTTCCGCCGCGACGACTTCCCGGCCCCAAAGCCACGAAAGACGGCCGGCGTCGAGGTTGCCGCGCTCGAAAGGGTCGGTGCCGAAATGATGCCAGAGCGCGGCCATGAAGCCCGTGTCGGCGCGCCGGTCGGCGGCCCGCCGGTCGGCGTAGCGTTCCAGCCGCTTGAGCGGCGTGGCGCCCGCCTTGTTAGGGCGGCGGATGACGAATTGGTAATCGGTGCCCGGCAGACGGCCCGGAAAGCCGCGATGCTTCAGCATGGGCGCTGCCGCCCGGCTTGCGCCGTGTCGGGAACAACAATGGGGGGCAACACGGGGGCAGAAACGGCGGCCGCGCTGGCAGCCGGACCCCTGTTCACCTCGCCGCAGGCAGGATCGGCCGAGGTGGGGCGGGCGGGCCAACGCGCCCGCCCGCGCCGCGTGTCACCGGAACTTGCCGGTGAAGACAGGCTCCGCCACGACGGCGTCGGGTTCGACGAACACGACCTCTTCGCGGGGGGCCGTGCATGCGGACACGAAGGCCGCAAGGCCGATGGCCATGACTGACTTGATGCTGTTCGACATCCTGCTCTCCAAGCTGCTGTCGCGCCGACCCTCCGGGCACGGCGGGCGGGACGCGATGACTGACAGATCACGTTTTTGCGATCCTCTTCGACATTAGCGCAATTGGATTGAATTCCATACGAAAAAGGCAGGCCGGGCCGGGTTTGTGTCGCCGACGCATCAGCCTGCGCATCGCCTGCCGCCCACCGGACGGCGGGGGGCGCGACGCGACAGGCGGCAAGGTTCCGGGGCATCAGTAGAACTCCATCATGCAGGCGCCGTCCTCGACCCGGTAGGCCTCGTTGAACTGGATGACATCGGGGTCGGAGGTGCCACGCTCGAGCGGGCGGTTCAGCATGGTGACGACGACCTGATGGATCTGCGCACCCTGCCGGGCACGCGCATCGAATTCGCGCACCCCCTCGCTGTTGCAAAGATAATCCAGATCCGGCGCGCTCGCCTCGTGATCGAAACCATTGCCGCCGCCGCCATCGCGCACGATCTGCGGTGCCAGGTAGCGCAGGATCAGCCACGCCTCCTGCTCATGCTCCTCGACCACGGCCTCGAGCAGTTCGACCGGCTGGCCGGACGGCACGGCGATCCGGGCGAGGGACGAAAGACCGCCGGGCGTCGGCAGCACCGCACGCACCGGCTGCGCCGCATCGTCGGCCTGCGCGGGGGCGGCCGCAGCGAGCGCGGCCAGCGACGACAGACAGACGGCAAGCACTGCGCCCCCCGCCCGGGCGGCGCGCGCAACGGCGCGGCGGGAGCCTCCGGCGGGGATATTTCGGACCAGAAGAAAGCGTGTCATGCACGGACCTTACAGCGGGATGTTGTCGTGTTTCTTCCACGGGTTTTGCAGACGCTTGCCGCGCAGCGAGGCGAAGGCGCGGCAGACCCGCCTGCGGGTGGAGCGCGGCATGATGACCTCGTCGATGAAGCCCTTTTCGGCCGCAACGAAGGGGTTGGCAAAACGATCCTCGTAGTCCTGCGTGCGGCGCGCGATCTTGTCGGGCTCGCCCAGCTCGGAGCGGTAGAGGATCTCGGTCGCGCCCTTGGCGCCCATCACGGCGATCTCGGCGGTGGGCCAGGCGTAGTTGAAATCGCCGCGCAGATGTTTCGAGGCCATCACGTCATAGGCGCCGCCATAGGCCTTGCGGGTGATGACCGTGACCTTGGGCACCGTCGCCTCGCCATAGGCGAAGAGCAGCTTGGCGCCGTGCTTGATGACGCCGCCCAGTTCCTGCCCGGTGCCGGGCAGGAAGCCGGGCACGTCGACCAGCGTCAGGATCGGGATCTCGAAGGCATCGCAGAAGCGCACGAAGCGCGCGGCCTTGCGCGCGCTGTCGATGTCGAGGCAGCCCGCCAGCACCATCGGCTGGTTGGCCACCACGCCGACGGTGGAGCCTTCGAGCCGGATGAAGCCGGTGATGATGTTGCGCGCGAAGTCTTCCTGAATCTCGTAGAAATCGCCCTCGTCGCCCAGTTTGTGGATCAGCTCCTTCATGTCGTAGGGCGTGTTGGCGTTTTCGGGCACCAGCGTGTCGAGGCTGTCCTCGATCCGGGTGACATCGTCGAAGAAGGGGCGGACGGGCGGTTTCGACTGGTTGTTGAGGGGCAGGAAATCGACCAGTCGGCGCACTTCGGCCAGCGCCTCGACGTCATTCTCGAACGCCCCGTCGGCCACCGAGGACTTGCGCGTGTGGGTCGTGGCGCCGCCCAGCTCCTCGGCAGTGACGACCTCGTTGGTGACGGTTTTCACCACATCGGGGCCGGTGACGAACATGTAGCTGCTGTCCTTCACCATGAAGATGAAATCGGTCATCGCGGGCGAGTAGACCGCCCCGCCCGCGCAGGGCCCCATGATGACCGAGATCTGCGGGATCACGCCCGAGGCCATGATGTTGCGCTGGAACACCTCGGCGTAGCCCGCGAGGCTCGCCACGCCTTCCTGGATGCGCGCGCCGCCCGAATCGTTCAGCCCGATCACCGGCGCGCCGTTCTGCATGGCCATGTCCATGATCTTGCAGATCTTCTGCGCGTGGGTTTCCGACAGCGAGCCGCCGAAGACGGTGAAATCCTGGCTGAACACATAGACCATGCGGCCGTTGATCGTGCCCCAGCCGGTGACGACGCCATCGCCGTAGGGGCGGTCCTGCTCCATTCCGAAATCGGTGCAGCGGTGGGCGACGAACATGTCGAATTCCTCGAAGCTGCCTTCATCGAGCAGCAGTTCGAGCCGTTCGCGTGCGGTCAGCTTGCCCTTGGCGTGCTGCGCATCGATGCGACGCTGCCCGCCGCCCAAGCGCGCCTGGGCGCGGCGGTCTTCGAGTTCTTCGAGGATGTCCTTCACGGTGCCGTCTCCCTTTGATCCGCCTGCGAGGGTATGCAAGTCACAGGGCGATGAGAAGGAGTTTTCGGAATATTTGCAAATCATTCTCCGCAGCACTTCATCAAAATGAATATATGCAAACATAGCGCGCGTCCCGCCCTGCCCCATCCCACGCGCAAGCACGCATTCGCGTTTTGCTGTGCATCAGCGCACATGGACAAGACTCGGCGGCGACCCTAAACCCTGCGGGATGCAAAATCCCGTGACGGTACGGTTTCTGGACCGCACCACCCCGCCCCACATCCTCACGCTCGTTCTCGTCGCCGGCCTTTCGGCGATGAACATGAGTGTGTTCCTGCCATCGCTGCCCCGGATGACCGAGTATTTCGACACCGACTACGGCGTGATGCAGTTGGCGGTGTCGCTCTACCTGGCGATGACCGCGATATTGCAGGTGTTCATCGGGCCGATTTCCGACCGTTTCGGCCGACGTTCGGTCATCCTGGGCAGCATCGGGGTCTTTATCCTGGCCACTGCGGGCTGTCTCTTCGCGCCCAGCGTGGAGATCTTTCTGGTGTTTCGCATGATCCAGGGCGTGGTCGTGGCGGGCATGGTTCTCAGCCGTGCGACGGTGCGCGACATGGTGCCCGAGGAGCAGTCGGCCTCGATGATCGGCTATGTGACGATGGGCATGTCGCTGGTGCCGATGTTCGCGCCCGTGATCGGCGGCAGCCTGGACGCGCTGCTGGGCTGGCAGGCCACATTCGTGTTCCTGATCTTCTTCGGCGTGCTGGTGTTTTCGCTGGTCTGGGCGGATCAGGGCGAGACGCTGGTGCGCAGCAACCTGAGCTTTGCCGAACAGGTGCGCAGCTATCCCGAACTGCTGCGCGCGCGCAGGTTCTGGGGCTATGTCTTTGCGGCCGCGTTCTCCTCCGGGGCGTTTTTCGCGTTTCTGGGGGGCGCGCCCTATGTCGCCTCCGCCATCTATCGGATCAGCCCTTCGGTCACCGGCATCCTCTTCGGCCTGCCCGCCGTGGGCTATGCGCTGGGGAATTTCCTGACCGGGCGCTATGTGACGCGCTTCGGGATCAACCGGCTGATCTGGATCGGCGCGCTGATCACCACCACCGCGATGGCAGGCTCGCTGGTGCTGACCTACGCGGGGTTTGCGCATCCGGCCGTGTTCTTCGGGCTGTGCACCTTCGTGGGGCTGGGCAACGGGCTGGTGCTGCCCAATTCCACCGCCGGGATGCTTTCGGTGCGCCCCAAGCTGGCCGGCACGGCAAGCGGACTGGGCGGCGCGATCATGATCGGCGCGGGCGCGATGATGTCGGCCGTGGCGGGTGCCGTGCTGCAAGGCAGCGCGGGGCCGCAGCCCCTGCAATGGATGATGTTCGCAACCTCGGCCATGTCGGCGCTTTGCGTGGCCTATGTGGCGCGGCGCGAACGGGTCGTGGCGACAGCCTGAGCTTGCCCGCCGGGGTTTGCAAAGATTATAAGACCCCATCGCAAACCCGCAAAGGGCACCCCCGTGGCCAATCAGAAGCTTTACGCCGGCGTCAAGCTGCGCGAAACCCGCACCCGGCTCGGCCTGACGCAAAAGGCCTTCGCGCAGAAACTGGGCGTGTCGCTGCCCTATCTCAACCAGATGGAAAACAACAATCGCCCCGTCTCGACCGGGGTGGTTCTGGCGCTTGCGCAGGAATTCGGCTTCGACGTGACCGAGCTGTCGACCGGCGACGCCGAACGCATGGTCACCGACATGCGCGAGGCGCTCGCCGATCCGGTCTTTGCCGAGATGTCCCCGCCGCTGGCCGACCTGCGGCTGACGGCTTCCAACGCGCCGGCGCTGGCGCGGGCCTTTCTGGAGCTGCACCGCGCCTATCGGCAGGGGCACGAAAGACTGGCCTCGCTGGATGAGGCGCTGGGCCGGGCGGGTGCGGCGCCCCGGGCCTCCGCCTGGGAAGAGGTGCGCGATTTCTTCCATTATTGCGACAATTACATCGACGCGGTCGACCGGGCGGCGGAACGGGTGGGCACCGCCATCGCGGCGCAGGGCGATCCGCTGGCGGGGGCGGTGCGCGCGCTGGAACGGCTGGGCATCACGACGGCGCGCGTCGACAGCACCGATCTGCGCCAGCTCGACCGCACGGCCCGCAGGCTGGAGCTGTCGTCGCGCGCGTCTCATGCCACGCAGCGATTTCAGCTGCTGCACCAGATCGCCCTGTCGGGCCATGAGGACCTGCTGGACGCGACGCTGGATCTGGCGCGGTTCCAGACGCCCGAGGCGCGCGACATCGCCAAGATCGGCATGGCCAATTACTTCGCCGGTGCGGCGCTGATGCCCTATGGCGCCTTTCAGCAGGCGGCGCTGGAATGGCGGCACGATCTGGAACGGCTGGCCGAGCTCTTCGGCGCCTCGATCGAGCAGGTGGCGCACCGGCTGTCGACCTTGCAGCGCCCCGGCGCCAGGGGCATTCCCTTCTTCTTCGTGCGGGTCGATCAGGCGGGCACCATCACCAAGCGCCATTCCGCCACGCGGCTGCAATTCGCGCGCTACGGCGGGGCCTGCCCCCTGTGGAACGTGCATCAGGCCTTCGAGACGCCGGGCCGCTTCCTGCGCCAGCTGGCAGAGACGCCGGACGGGGTGCGCTATCTGTGCCTGGCGCGCGATGTCAGCAAGCCGGGCGGGTCGTTCCGCGCGCCGGTGCGCCGCTATGCCATCGGGCTGGGGTGCGAGCTGCGCCATGCCGACCGGGTGGTCTATGCCGACGATCTGGACACCAGCAACGCCCGCGCGTTCGAGCCGATCGGCATTTCCTGCCGCATCTGCGAACGCGCGCACTGCCACCAACGCTCCGTTCCGCCGCTGGAACGGCCCTTGGCGGTCGATCACGATCACCGGCAGCTGCTGCCCTACCGGATAGGGTCGTAAGCCCCGCTAGCGCCGCGCCCGGCGCCATCCGGCGGCGTCGGCCTGCGCGGCGGTGCAGAACCAGCGCTCGCCCTTGCGGGTGCTGATGCGGGTGCGGTCGTAATCGGCATCGCCCGGCATGTGATAGATGCGCCCCGCTTTGGAGATGTTGCCCTTGATCCGGCAGCCGCTGGCGGGCGGCGGCGGGGCATTGCGGGCGGACCGCTGTTCCGCCTGTTCGCGGCGGGCCCGGCGAAAGGCGTCGGGGCGCTGCCACTCGCCCGCCCAAAGCCCGCGATTTTCCACCGCGGCGCGCTTTTCCAGATCGACGTAATCCGCGGAATAGGCGGAATAGGCAAAGCCCCAGCCCTCGCGCACCAGCACCTCGGCCACATCGGCGCGGCCGACGACGCAGCGCGCCACCAGCCGGTCATAGCGGTCGACATCCATCACCCGGCATTCTGCGCGCTTGTTGCCGAAGCGGCGGCGCATCTGATCGGACGACCATTGCCCGCACGCCCAGGCCTTGCCCGCCCGCGTGCGGCAGGTCTGCGCAAGCTCGGGCGCGTCGACGCCGAACAGCCGGATGCGGTGACCGTCGACCACGAAAGTGTCGGCATCGATCACGCGCACCCGCCCGCTGACGCGGTCCGGGGCGGCCCAGGCGGATTGCGCCGGGGCGGTGGCAAGCAGCGCCAGCGTGAACAGGCTGAAGATAGAGTTTAACATCCCGTTAAGATCCGCGTTTCCCCGCGCGGTTGCAAGGGGCGTTGCGTATTCGGGTTAACCCTATCGCTGCGCGGTCTGCCAGTCCGGGTGCACCCAGGGCCGCACGTTTTCGGCAGGCAGCGGATCGCGGCCCATCAGGTGGTCGGCCATCTTTTCGCCGACCATGATCGACGGCGCGTTCAGGTTGCCGTTGGTGATGCGCGGAAAGACCGAGCTGTCGGCCACCCGCAGCCCCCGCACCCCGATGACGCGGCCCTGCGGGTCGACCACCGCGCCCGGATCGTCGGCGCGCCCCATCCGGCAGGTGCCGCAGGGGTGATAGGCGCTTTCTGCGTGTTCGCGAATGAACTCATCCAGTTGCGCGTCGCTTTGAACCTGCGGGCCGGGCTGGATCTCATGCTTGACGAAGGGGGCGAAGGCCTCTTGCCCGAAAATCTCGCGCGTCAGGCGGATGCAGGTGCGGAAATCCTCCCAGTCCTGCGGGTCGGACATGTAGTTGAACCGGATCACCGGCGCCGCGGCCGGATCGGCCGAGCGCAGCGTGACCGCGCCGCGCGATTTCGACCGCATCGGGCCGACATGCGCCTGAAAGCCGTGCCCTTCGGCGGCGGCGCGCCCGTCATAGCGCACGGCCATCGGCAGGAAATGATACTGGATGTCGGGATATTCCACGCCCGCGCGCGACCGGATGAAGGCCGCGCTTTCGAATTGGTTCGAGGCCCCCAGCCCGCGTTTGGCAAACAGCCACTGCGCCCCGATCACGGCCTTGCTGATCGGGTTCCAGTGCCGGAACAGCGTGATCGGCTGGCTCGCGGCCATCTGGATGTAAAGCTCCAGGTGGTCTTGCAGATTGGCGCCCACCCCCGGCCTGTCGGCGCGCACCTCGATGCCGTGGCGGCGCAGCTCTCCGGCCGGGCCGATGCCCGACAGCATCAGCAGCTTGGGCGAATTGATGGAGGAGGCCGACAGGATGACCTCTTGCCGGGCGCGGATGATCTCCACCCCGCCCTTGCGCGTCACCTCGACGCCCACGGCGCGGCCCTCCTCGAAGACGACGCGCCGCGCCAGACCATGCACCAGCTCCGCGCCCGGATATTTCAACGCCGGACGCAGATAGGCGTTGGCGGCGGACCAGCGGCGGCCCTGCCAGACCGTGGCCTCCATCGGGCCGAAGCCTTCCTGCTTTTCGCCGTTGTAATCATCCGTCGCCTCATAGCCCGCCTGCACGCCCGCATCGACGAAGGCCTTGTAAAGCGGATTGCTGCGCGGCCCGCGCGACACATGCAGCGGCCCCGAGCGCCCGCGCCATTCCGGATCACCCCCGTGGCCGCCGTCGTGCCAGCTTTCCTGCCGTTTGAAATAGGGCAGCACGTCGGAAAACCGCCAGCCTTCGGCGCCCTGCTCGGCCCAATGATCGTAATCATGGGCGTGGCCGCGCACATAGACCATGCCGTTGATCGAGGACGACCCGCCGATCACCTTGCCGCGCGGACAGGCGAGCTGCCGGTTGTTGAGCTGCGGCTCCGGCTCGGACTTGTAGCCCCAGTCGTAGCGCGCCATGTTCATCGGATAGCTGAGCGCGGCCGGCATCTGGATGAACGGCCCCGCGTCGGTGCCGCCGAATTCCAGCACGATGACCGATTGCCCGGCCTCGGCCAGGCGATAAGCCATGGCGCAGCCCGCGGAACCCGCACCCACGATGACATAATCGGCTTCCATCAGCGCATCCTTCGGAACGGTTCAGTAAGGCGCATCGACCGGATCCATTCCGACGTAGACGCTCTTGAATTGGGAGTAATGTTCGATCGCGGCTTTCGAGTTTTCGCGCCCCACACCCGATTGCTTGGTGCCGCCGAAGGGCGCCTCCACGGGGGCGAGGTTGTAGGTGTTGATGAAGCAGCTGCCTGCCTGAAGCCGCGCGATCACCCGGTGCGCGCGGCGCAGATCATTGGTGAACACCCCCGCGGACAGGCCGAATTCCGTGTTGTTGGCACGGGCTATGGCGTCTTCTTCGTCCTCGAAATCGAGCACCGACAGGACCGGGCCAAAGATTTCGTCGCGCGCGATGGTCATCTGATCGGTGACATCGGCAAAGACGGTGGGCTGCATGAAAAAGCCGTCCCCCTCGATCCGCTTGCCGCCGGTGATCAGCCGCGCGCCCTCGGCCAGGCCCTTTTCGACGAACCCCATGACAATGTCGCGCTGGCGCGCGCTGACCTGCGGGCCGAAGTTGGTCGCCTCATCCATCGGGTCGCCGATGACGGCCGTGCCCAGCCGTTCCGCCAGCCGCGCGAGGAAACGCTCCTTGATGCCCTTTTGCACGAAGACGCGCGTGCCGTTGGAACAGACCTGCCCCGAGGAATAGAAATTGCCCAGGATCACGCCGCCCACCGCATCCTCCAGATCGGCGTCGTCGAAGATCAGGATGGGGGATTTGCCGCCCAGCTCCATCGTGACGTGGCGCATGCCTGCGGCGGCGGCGGCATAGACCCGGCGGCCCGTGGGGACCGAGCCCGTCAGCGACACCTTGGCCACGCGCGCGTCGGTGACGAGGGCCTCGCCCACCGCGCCCATGCCCTGCACCACGTTGAACAGCCCCGCGGGGGCGCCCGCCTCGGTCAGGATCTCGGCCACCTTCAGCGCCGACAGCGGCGTCGTTTCCGACGGTTTGAACACCATCGCATTGCCGCAGGCCAGCGCGGGCGCGGCCTTCCAGCAGGCGATCTGGGTGGGATAGTTCCACGCGCCGATGCCCACGCAGACGCCCAGCGGCTCGCGGATGGTATAGACCCAATCGGCGCCCAGCTGGATATGCTCGCCCGTCAGCGCGCCCGCCAGTCCGCCGAAATATTCCAGCGCATCGGCGCCGCTGGTCGCATCGGCGACCAGCGTTTCCTGCAAGGGCTTGCCGGTATCCAGCGTCTCAAGCTCGCTCAGCGCGCGGTTGCGGTCGCGCAGCATGTCGGCGGCGCGGCGCAGCACGCGGCCGCGCTGGGTGCCGGTCATCGCGGCCCAGTCGCGCTGTGCCCGCTGCGCCGCCGCCAGCGCCTTGTCGATCACCGCGGGCGTGGCCTGATGCAGCCGCGCGATGACCTCGCCGGTGGCGGGATAGATGACGTCGAACGCCTCTCCGGCGGCATCCTCGACATAGGCGCCGTCGACGTAATGGCTGGCGTGCGGCTGCGCGCGCATCAGGCCCCCTCCACGCGCAGCGGCTCGTAGGAAACCATGACGTGTTTCTGGAACGCCGGGCGCGTCTTCAGCCGTTCGTAATAGGCCGACAGCGCCGGGCGGTCGGCCTTGTCGAACGCCAGTTCATGATAGCGGTACATGAACACGCCCACGGCGATATCGGCAAAGCTGAGCGCGTCGCCGTTCAGGAAAGGCCCCTGCCCGATCCGCTCATCCAGCAGCCGCGACAGGGTCTTTGCCTGTTCGACGGCCGCGGCGACGCGGGCCGTGTCGCGGTCTTTGGCGGCGGTGCGCACGAGCTGCCAGAAGATCGAGTAGTTCACGCAGGGCGAAAAGGTCGTCTTCATCCATTCGGCCCACATGTCCAGCTGGGCCCGGTCGGCCGGATCGCGCGGCCAGAAGCCTTCGTCGCCATATGTCGCCGCCAGATAGCGCAGGATCGCGCCGCTTTCCCAGATCGCCGTGTCGCCGTCGCGCAGCGTGGGCACCAGCCCGTTGGGGTTCATCGCGCGATAATCGGCGGTGTCGGTGCCGCCATAGACGCCGCCCGCGTCGATGCGCTCGACCTCCAGGCCCAGTTCGGCCGTCGCCCACATCACCATCTGCACGTTGATGGAATTCGCCCGTCCCCAGATCGTCACCATGCTCATTCTCCTCTGGGAAAGCGCTTGCTTTCCTCCAATATGTTCAAATCCATGTGGTTGCGCATGTAGCGCTCCGACGCCTTTTGCAGCGGCTGGAAATCCCAGGGATAATAGCCGCCCCGGCGCAGCGCCTCGTAGACCACCCGGCGGCGCGCCTGGCTGGCGCGCACGTCGGCGTCGAAACGTTCCAGATCCCAACGCGCCTCGGACTTGGCGCGCAGGGTCTGGCGGGTGCCCTGATGGGCCGGCATCTCGGCCAGGTTGACCAGCTCGTCCGGGTCGGCCTCCAGGTCGAACAGCTGATCGGGGTCCAGCGCGCAGCGGTTGTATTTCCACTTGCCGTAGCGCAGCGACACCAGCGGCGCCTCGCTGGCTTCGGCGGCATATTCGATGGCGACGGGGGCGGTGCGTTCCGCCTGTCCCGACGCCACGGGCATCAGCGACTGCCCGTCGGTCCAGGGCGCGACCTCGGACATGTCGACGCCCGCCAGATCGCAAAGCGTCGGGCAGACATCCAGCGTCGAGACCGGCGCGTCGATGCGCGCGGGCGCCAGCCCGGGGGCCGCGATCATCAGCGGCACGCGGGCCGAGCCTTCGAAGAAGGACATCTTGAACCACAGCCCGCGCGCGCCCAGCATGTCGCCGTGATCCGACACGAAGAGGATCACCGCCTCCTGCCGGGTGGCCTCCAGCGCCTCCATCACTTCGCCGATCTTGTCGTCGAGATAGCTGATGTTGGCGAAATAGGCGCGGCGCGACCGGCGGATGTCATCCTCGGCGATGTCGAAGCTGCGCCAGTCGTTCGCGTCGAAGATCCGCTGCGAATGCGGGTCGTGATCGTCATAGTCAAAGGCGGGCACCTGCGGCAGCAGATGGTCGCAATCGGCGTAGAGATCCCAGTATTTGCGCCGCGCGACGTAGGGGTCATGCGGGTGAGTGAAGCTGACGGTCAGGCACCAGGGGCGCCCGTCGAGGCCGCGCGCCAGATTATAGACCTTGGCGCGCGCGTGATGGGCGACCTCGTCGTCATATTCCATCTGGTTGGAGATCTCGGCCACCCCCGCCCCGGTGACCGAGCCCATGTTGTGATACCACCAGTCGATCCGCTCGCCGGGTTTGCGGTAATCGGGCGTCCAGCCGAAATCGGCGGGGTAGATATCGGTCGTCAGGCGCTGCTCGAAGCCGTGCAGCTGATCGGGACCGACGAAATGCATCTTGCCCGACAGGCAGGTCTGATAGCCCGCGCGCCGCAGATGATGCGCATAGGTCGGGATGTCGGAACGGAATTCGGCGGCATTGTCATAGACCCCGGTGCGCGACGGCAGCTGCCCCGACATGAAGCTGGCCCGCCCCGGCGCGCAAAGCGGCGAGGCGGTATAGGCGTTGGAAAACCGCACGGACCGCGCCGCCAGCCGTTTCAGGTTGGGCGCGTGCAGCCAGTCGGCGGGGCCGTCGGGCCAGAGCGTGCCGTTCAGCTGGTCGACCATGAAGATGAGGATGTTCGGCGGCGTCTCGGTCATTGCCCGCGATCCGCCATGAGATTGAAGACGCTCATCACCTGCGCAATCGCCTTTTCGCTGGTGATCGAGCCCTCGCTCAGCGCCGCGCGGATGTAGATGCCGTCGATCAGCGCGGCCAGCGCCTCCGCCCCGTCGAGCGCCCCCTCGCCCATCAGCGGGCGCAGCTCATGCAGCAGGTTCGACCGCAGGCGATTCTGATAGACGCGCAGCAGCCGGTTCGCCTGGAAAGAGGTCTGCGCCTGCACGTAGAAGTTCAGCCAGGCATTTATCACCTCGTGCTGGAACTGGTCGGGCTGGAAACTCGCGGCCACCATCGCCCCGATCCGGGCGCGCGGGTCGGTCTGGTTGTGCAGCGCCGCGCGCACCGAATCGCCGAATTCGGTCAGGATGAAGCGCATCGCGGCGATGAAGATCTCTTCCTTCTTGCCGAAGTAGTGATGCACGAGCGCCGTCGAAACCCCGGCCCGTTTCGCGATCTGCGTGACGGTGACGTCAAGCGATCCGGCCCTGCCGATCTCCTTGATGGCGGCTTTGACCAGCGCCGCGCGCCTGATAGGTTCCATTCCGAGCTTCGGCATTCCGACCTCCAAAAAGGTTGCCAAGCGAAACTAGATCGTTTTTAACTGATCCGTCAATCAATAAACCAAGGGAGAATCCAATGCCGCTCAAACTCGCTGCCTCAGCTCTCGCGCTGGCCGTTGCCGCCGCCCCCGCGCTGGCCGCGCAATGCGACACGGTCACCTTTGCCGACGTCGGCTGGACCGACATCACCGCCACCACGGCCGCGGCCTCCACCGTGATCGAGGCGCTGGGATATGACACCGATATCAAGGTGCTTTCCGTGCCGGTGACCTACAAATCGCTGGAAAACAAGGACGTCGACGTTTTCCTCGGCAACTGGATGCCCACCATGGAAGGCGACATCGCCCCCTACCGCGACAAGGGCACCGTCGACACCGTGCGCGCCAACCTTGAGGGTGCGAAATACACGCTGGCGGTCAACAAGGCCGCCGCCGACATGGGCATCAAGACCTTCGCCGACATCGCGGCGCATAAGGACGTGCTGAAGGGCAAGATCTACGGGATCGAGCCCGGCAATGATGGCAACCGCCTGATCCAGCAGATGATCGACGACAATGCCTTCGGCCTGAAGGGTTTCGACGTCGCCGAAAGCTCGGAGCAGGGAATGCTGGCCCAGGTCGACCGTGCCAGCCGCAAGGGCGAGCCGATCGTGTTCCTCGGCTGGGAGCCGCACCCGATGAACGCCGCCTATGACATGACCTACCTGGAGGGCGGCGACGACTATTTCGGCCCCAACCTGGGCGGCGCCACCGTCTATACCAACACATCCAAGGATTACGTCACCGAGTGCCCGAACATCGGCAAGCTGCTCCAGAACCTGGAGTTCTCGCTCGATATGGAAAACAAGATCATGGGCTCCATCCTGAACGACAACATGGACGGCGAGAAGGCCGCGACCGCCTGGCTGAAGGAAAACCCCCAGGTGCTGGAAACCTGGCTGAACGGCGTGACGACCAAGGACGGCGGCGACGCGATGGCCGCGGTCGAGGCCAAGCTGGCCGAATAAGCGCCGCGCCCCGCCGGGCGCGGCCACCCCCCGCTTTCGGATTGCCGTGCCCCCGCCCCCGGCGGGGCCTCATCTGACGACGATTGCCCGTCGCACGGAAGGATCTCGCCATGGAATGGCTCACTTCGACCAAGATACCCGTAGGCACCACGGCGAGAGTTATCTTCGACTGGCTGCAAACCAACGGCGCGTGGTTCTTCGACGGGCTGGCGCTGGCGATGGAACACATGATCGACGCCATCCTGTGGGTCTTGCAGACGCCGCATCCGCTAGTGGTGATCACGGCCTTCATCGCGCTAACCTGGATCGTGCAGCGCAACTGGAAAACCTGCCTGCTGGTGCTGCTGGGCTTTCTGTTCATCCTCAACCAGGGCTATTGGGAGGAAACCACCGAAAGCCTGACGCTGGTGCTGTCGGCCTGCGTCGTGTGCATGGCGGTGGGTGTGCCCATCGGCATCGCCGTGGCGCACCGGCCGCGGCTCTACGCCTGGATGCGCCCCGTGCTGGACCTGATGCAGACGCTGCCCACCTTCGTCTATCTGATCCCGGCCATCGTCTTCTTCGGCATCGGCATGGTGCCGGGGCTGATCGCCACGGTGATCTTCGTGCTGCCCGCGCCGATCCGGCTGACGCATCTGGGCATCTCCTCCACGCCGATGCCGCTGCTCGAGGCGGCGCGCGCCTTCGGCGCCACGCCGCGCCAGACGCTGTGGAAGGTGGAACTGCCCTATGCGCTGCCGCAGATCATGGCGGGGCTGAACCAGACCATCATGCTGTCGCTGTCGATGGTCGTCATCGCGGCGCTGGTGGGCGCCGACGGGCTTGGCGTGCCGGTGGTGCGCGCGCTCAACCAGGTCAACACCGCGCTCGGCTTCGAGAGCGGTTTCATCATCGTCGTCGTGGCAATCATGCTCGACCGTATGCTCAGGGTGGACCGCACATGACCGCCGTTCTCATCGACAATGTCTCCATCGTCTTCGGGGACGATCCCGAAGCCGCCCTGCCCCTGATGGACGCGGGCCAAAGCCGCAGCGAGATCCAATCCGCCACCGGCCAGGTGCTGGGCGTGCACGACTGTTCGCTGGAAATCGCCGAGGGCGAGATCCTGGTGCTGATGGGCCTGTCGGGATCGGGCAAATCCACCCTGCTGCGCGCGATCAACGGGCTGAACCCCGTCGCGCGCGGCGAGGTCAGCATCGACACCGGAGGGGGCATGGCCTCCGTCACCCATGCCGACAAGAAGACCCTGCGCGACATGCGCCTGACCCAGGTGGCGATGGTGTTCCAGCAGTTCGGCCTGCTGCCCTGGCGCACGGTGCGCGAAAACGTGGGCCTGGGGCTGGAGCTGGGCGGCCAGAGCCGCGCGCAACGCGCCGAGGCCGTCGACCGCCAGCTGGATCTGGTGGGCCTGTCCGACTGGGCCGAGCGCAAGGTGGGCGAGCTGTCGGGGGGCATGCAGCAGCGCGTCGGACTGGCGCGCGCCTTTGTCACCGACGCGCCGATCCTGCTGATGGACGAGCCCTTCTCGGCGCTCGACCCGTTGATCCGCACCCGGCTTCAGGATGAGCTGATCGCGCTTCAGCAGAAGCTGAACCGCACCATCGTCTTCGTCAGCCACGATCTGGACGAGGCGTTCAAGCTGGGTGATCGCATTGCGATCATGGAAGGCGGGCGCATCGTGCAATGCGGCACCCCGCAGCAGATCTTTTCCAACCCGGCCAATGAATACGTGGCGGATTTCGTGGCGCATATGAACCCGCTCGGCGTGCTCTGCGCGCGCGACGTGATGGAGCCTGTCGAAAACACGCCGCACGAGACCGTGGCGCCGGAAACCGACGTGCGCGAGGTGATGGAACGGGTCACCGCCACCGGCGCCCCCGTGGGGGTGCTGGAGGATGGCGCGTTGCTGGGCCAGATCACCCGCGACACGGTGCTGGCCAAGCTGCTGGACCCGCGCGGCGACCCCGCGCGCGGCAATTCGGGTCCCGAGAGGTCTGGTCCAGCGGCTTCCGGCCCGGACGAACCCGATCGCGCCGACGGCTGAAAGGGAACCCGCGCTTCGCCCTGACATTGAGCTTGCGAACAGCAGTGCGGAGCGCGGATCGATGACAGGAAAAATAGAGGAAATCCTCGAAGAGCTCGACAGCGCCGCCGACGGCGTCGACAAGGTCACCGTGGGCGAGATCATGGAAAAGATCGGGCATCGCGGCTATGGCCCGTTTCTGATGCTGCCCGCTTTGCTGGAGCTGACCCCTGCGGGGGCGATCCCCGGCGTGCCGACGATGCTGGCCATCATCGTCGCGCTTTTCGCCGCGCAGATCGCCCTGGGGCGCGATCAGCTTTGGCTGCCCGACGCGCTGGAATCGCGCGCCATCAGCAAGGACAAGCTGGACAAATCCGTCGACAAGCTGCGCCCCATGGGCCGCAAGATGGACCAGTGGTTTCACAAGCGCTGGCCCTCGATGACCAAACCGATCGCGAAACGCATCGCGATGGGATTCGTCCTGCTGCTGTGCCTCGCCGTCCCCCCGCTGGAGATCCTGCCCTTCGCAAGCTCGGGCCCGATGCTGGCCATCGCGGTCTTCGGGCTGGCGCTGACCGTGGACGACGGGATGCTGATGATGGCGGGCTATGTCGTGGCGCTGGTGGTGATGCCGCTGATCGCATATCTGGCGCTGTGACGGACGCGCAGGGCTAGGATGCGCGCGAATTGGTTCCGGACGCACTCACTGCGCCGCGCCGGCGGTGGCGGCGCGTGATCGCGCTGCGGAACGTGATGTAGCAAACCGACCCGAAGATCACCGTGCCGCCCGCGATGACCCAGACATCCGGCGTTTCCCCGAACACGACCATACCCAGCAGGCTGGCCCAGATCAGTTGCAGGAACGCCAGCGGTTGCGTCACCGTCAAGGGCGCGGCTTGAAACGCCAGCGTCATGGTGTAATGCGCACCCGTGGCGAAACAGGCCACCAGGAACAACGTGCCCAGATCGTCCAGCGATGGCGGCACCCATACCGCATAGGCGAAGGGCGCGAGAAACACGGTGACGATGATCGACAGCATCGCCACGATCACCGCCGGGGACGCGCGGTCCACCATTGTCTTGGCGACCAGGTAGGAAAACGCGAACATCGAGGCCGTGCCCAGCATCGCCAGATGTCCGCTGGACACCGCCTGCACCCCCGGCCGCAGGATCATCAGCGCCCCCAGCAGCGCCACCGCGATGGCCGCGATCCGTGGTCCCGACAGCCTTTCGCGCAGGAACACCGCCGCCCCCACTGTCGTGAGAACCGGTGTCAGATAGTTCATCGCCGTCACTTCGGCGATGGATATCTGCGTCATGGCATAGAACCACATCACGACGCCGAACCCATGGGCCGCGCCGCGCAGGGTGAAGATCATCACGTCGCGCCGCAGCAGCCTTGCCTCGATCACGCTGCGAAACGCGGGGATCACGAAGATCAGCCCGAAGGCATAGCGCAGAAAGGCGGATTCGACCGGAGGCAGCGCGGTACCGATATATTTGACCAGCCCCGCGACGGCGACGAACTGAAGGCCCGTCAGGACAATCCAGAACATTCCGATCATATGGCTGCGATCAGTCGACGGATTCAAAGCGAGTGTCATCCCCAGCCAAAGGCGCCATTTACACAACCTTTACAATAAGAAGAACTGCGTAACCGGGCTTGCGGAAAACCTGCGCCGCAGCGCGCCGGACCCGACGCGCAGGCGCGGCAGCCGGGCCGATCAGCCGCAAAAGAATCGCCCGGACCGGGGCAAGGATCGAGACGGGCGCGCGTATCATCCTCGCACTTTACCCGGCTCGGACCGAAAAGCGAGGGAATAGCTTCCCGCACGGGATGCGACCTGCTATGTCGCTGCAAATGAGCATTAAACCTCCGCGCGTGGCCGTCAGGGCCGTGATCCTCCACGAGGCGCGGCTGCTGCTGGTCAATGCCTTTCCGGGCACGCAAAGCGACCTCTGGTGCGCGCCCGGCGGCGGCGTGCATTCCCACAGCGCGCTGCCCGACAACCTGCGCCGCGAGGTGGCCGAGGAAACCGGCCTGCAAATCGCCGTCGGCGCGCCCTGTCTGGTCAATGAATTCCACGCGCCCGAGATGAAGTTCCACCAGATCGACATCTATTTCCGCTGCGATATCGTTTCGGGTCGGCTGTCGGACGACTGGCGCGATCCCGAAGGGATCGTGACGCGCAGGCAGTTCTTTTCGCGCGATCAGATGGCCTCGATCCGGGTCAAGCCCGACAGCCTGGCGCAGGTCGCCTGGGACGCGCGCGGCGACGCGCCCGCCATCCTCTACGACCCGCTGGAGCCGCTGCTCCGCTGATCCGCGCGCTGCGAGCCGGAGCGTTGCCCGGCCCGCCGCCCGCTGCGCGGGGCGATGCTGGCGATGGCCACCCCGCCCAGAACGACCAGCGCCGCCACGCCAAACCGCCACCCCGGCACCTCTTCCAGGAACACGACCCCCCCTGCCATCGCAATCACCGGAACGCTCAGCTGTGCGACACTGGCGACCGAAGCCGCCAGGCGGGGCAGCACGGTGTACCAGAGCGCATAGCCCAGCCCCGAGGTCACGACCCCCGAGACGAGCGCCAGCGCGATGCCGCCCGCGCTCGCTCCGATCTCGCCTCCCCCTGGTGCCGGCATCGGCGGCAGCAGCCACAACGCCGCCCAGCACAGCGGGCTGGCCAGCAGGAAATTGGCGGCGGTCGACTGCAACGGATCGGCCGCGGCGCGACCGACCAGCGAATAGATGCCCCAGCCGATGGCGGCGGCGGCCATCGCCAGCACCGCCGCCGCCGGGAACGCGTCGGCACCGCCCGCACCCGATCCGGGCCACAGCAGCCAGACCAGCCCGCAAAAAGCCAGTGCCGCCCCCAGCCAGCGGCGGGCGGGCAACGGCTCGCCCAGCGCCACCGCCCCCCCGAACATGGTGACCTGCACGCCGCCAAAGAGGATCAGCGCCCCCGCGCCCGCGTCGAGCGACAGATAGGCCAGCGAAAACCCGACCATATAGACCGACAGCGACAAAACCCCCGCCCAGCGGCCGCGCCCGCCGCCGATGGCGATGCGCCCGTCGCGCAGCACCACCAGAAAAAGCAGGACCGCCGCCCCCGATGCGACGCGCCAGACGGCGAAATCCCCCGCGCCGATGCGCCCGTCGACCAGTGCCATGCGGTTCAGAACCGAGTTTGCGGCAAACGCCGTCATCGTCAGCGCCGTCGCCAGAAATAACCGCATCTCGCCCTCCGCCCGCATTCCTGCCGCACGCCCCGTCCCGACCCTGTGCAAGCCGCTTGCGCCCGCGCGCGCTCTGCCCGACCATACCGGCAGATCCCACGGGGGAAAGGGCGATTGGATGAACAAGGCGTTTACCAAAGAAGACGATAGCGGCCGGGTGGAGCATCTGCCCGACCGTCCGCTCGGCCGGCACCCCAACCACGTCACCCCCGAAGGGCTGGCCGCGCTGCGCCACCGCCTGGACGACACCCGCGCCGAGCTTGCCCGGCTATCCCCCGAGGGCGCGCCGCCCGAGGTGTTGCACGCCATCGCCGTCGCCGCGCGCGACCTGCGCTGGCTGGAAGCGCGCGTGGCGTCGGCGATCGTGGTCGATATCCGCAGACAACCGCGCGACCGGGTGGCTTTCGGCGCCTGGGTGCGGCTTTGCGACGAAAACGACGAGGAACGCCTCTACCGCATCGTCGGAGAGGACGAGGCCGATGCGGCGCAGGGGCTGATCGGGCTCCACGCGCCGCTGTCGCGCGCGCTTCTGGGCCAGCAGGTG
The DNA here is from genome assembly GCF_052826345.1 of Brevirhabdus sp. Taxonomy (NCBI): domain Bacteria; kingdom Pseudomonadati; phylum Pseudomonadota; class Alphaproteobacteria; order Rhodobacterales; family Paracoccaceae; genus Brevirhabdus; species Brevirhabdus sp. The sequence continues at coordinate 45,390 of NZ_JBRBUA010000062.1, forward strand.
GGCGATGTGGTGCAATGGCCCCGGCCCAGCGGCACGATGGAGCTGGAGATCATCGCCATCACCTACGATGCGCCGCAGCCCCCATCGCCGCCCTAGCGGCGCAGCCCTGCGCTTGTCGCCGTCTGCGGACGCGCCTATCGTGGCGCCGACGGCGCGGCCCCTGCCTGGCGAACGCGCCGATTTGAAAGGACAGTGCATGAGCGACACCGCGAAAACCGTGATCATCGAGGACTTCGGCGGCCCCGAAAACCTGCGTCTGGTCGAGAGGGAGCTTTCAGAGCCGGGCGAAGGGCAGCTGCGCATCCGTCACAAGGCCATCGGGCTGAACTTCATCGACATCTATCAGCGCACGGGACTCTACCCGCTGAAGCTGCCCGCCGCACTGGGCATGGAGGCGGCCGGCATCGTCGAGGCGGTGGGCCCCGGCGTCACCCATCTGAAACCCGGCGACCGCGCCGCCTATGCGTCCAACCCGCCCGGCGCCTACAGCGCGGCGCGCGTCATGCCCGCGGCACAGGTCTGTCCCCTGCCCGACGCCATTTCCTTCGAACAGGGCGCGGCGATGATGTTGCAGGGGCTGACGGTGCAATATCTGTTCCACCGCACCACGCCGCTGAAATCGGGCGACACCGTGCTGTTCCACGCCGCCGCAGGGGGCGTCGGGCTCATCGCCTGCCAATGGGCCCGGTCGGAAGGCATCAGCCTGATCGGCACGGCCGGCACGGATGAAAAATGCGCGCTCGCGCGGCAGAACGGGGCGGACCACGTGATCAACTACCGCTCCGAGAACTTCGTCGAACGGGTGCGCGAGATCACCGCCGGCAAGGGCGTCGACGTGGTCATGGATTCGGTCGGCCGCGACACGTTCGAGGGATCGCTCGACAGTCTGCGCCCGCTGGGCATGATGATCACCTTCGGCAACGCCTCGGGCAAGATCCCGTCCGTCGACATGGTCGAGCTCGCCGCACGCGGCTCGCTCAAGATCACGCGCCCCACGCTCTTCACGCATATCGCGGATCATGAGGTGTGCCAGCACATGGCGCGACAGCTGTTCGAGAAGGTCAGCTCGGGCGCGGTCGAAATCCACATTGGCCAAAGCTATCCGCTGGATGACATCCGCCGGGCGCATGAGGCGCTGGAGGCCCGCAAGACCATCGGCGCGACGATTCTGACATTGTAACGCGCCCGCGCGGCGGCTTCTTCTGGTCGCAAATATCCCCGCCGGAGGCAGAAGATTTCCAGCCTCCGGCGGGGATATTTTCACGACGATGAGACAGCCGGGCGCGGCTTTTTCCGCGCCGCTTCCGCCAAAGGAAAAGGGCCCGCCGATGGCGCGCCCTTCCCGGTCTTCCGAAGGGAAGCGTGACTTACATCATGCCGCCCATGCCGCCCATGTCGGGCATGCCGCCACCGGCGCCGCCGGCACCTTCCTTGGAGGGACGGTCAGCGACCATCGCCTCGGTGGTGATCAGCAGACCGGCGATGGAGGCCGCGTCTTCCAATGCGTGACGCACGACTTTCGCGGGGTCGATCACGCCGAACTTGAACATGTCGCCATATTCTTCGGTCTGGGCGTTGAAACCGAACTTCAGATCGTCCGATTCGCGCACCTTGCCGGCCACGACCGAACCGTCGACACCGGCGTTCTCGGCGATCTGGCGCAGCGGCGCCTCGAGCGCCTTGCGCACGATGGTGATACCCGCGGCCTGGTCGGAGTTCTCGCCTTCCAGCCCTTCCAGCGACTTGCCGGCCTGGACCAGAGCGACACCGCCGCCCACGACGACACCTTCCTGAACGGCCGCGCGGGTCGCGTTCAGCGCGTCGTCGACGCGATCCTTGCGCTCCTTCACCTCGACTTCGGTCATGCCGCCGACGCGGATGACGGCAACGCCGCCTGCCAGCTTGGCCACACGTTCCTGCAGCTTCTCGCGGTCGTAGTCGGAGGTGGTTTCCTCGATCTGGCCGCGGATCTGGGACACGCGTGCCTCGATCTCGGATTTCTCACCGGCACCGTCGACGATGGTGGTCTCGTCCTTGGTGATGGAGACCTTCTTGGCCGAGCCGAGCATGTCGATGGTGACGTTCTCGAGCTTCATGCCCAGATCTTCGGAGATGACCTGACCGCCGGTCAGGATCGCGATGTCCTGCAGCATGGCCTTGCGGCGATCGCCGAAGCCCGGTGCCTTGACGGCCGCGATCTTCAGACCGCCGCGCAGCTTGTTGACGACCAGCGTGGCCAGGGCTTCGCCCTCGACGTCCTCGGCGATGATCAGCAGCGGCTTGCCCAACTGGATGACCGATTCCAGCAGCGGAACCATCGGTTGCAGCGACGAGAGTTTCTTCTCATGCAGCAGGATGATGGCGTCTTCCAGCTCGGTCGTCATCTTTTCGGGGTTGGTGACGAAATAGGGGCTCAGGTAGCCGCGGTCGAACTGCATGCCCTCGACCACGTCGGTCTCGGTTTCCAGACCCTTGTTCTCCTCGACGGTGATGACACCCTCGTTGCCGACCTTCTGCATCGCGTCAGCGATCTGGCGACCGATTTCAGCTTCGCCGTTGGCGGAGATGGTGCCGACCTGCGCAACCTCGGCGCTGTCGTTGACGGGGCGTGCGGCGGCCTTGATCGCTGCGACGACCTTTTGCGTGGCCAGATCGATGCCGCGCTTCAGATCCATCGGGTTCATGCCCGCTGCGACCGACTTCATGCCTTCGCGGACGATCGCCTGGGCGAGAACCGTCGCGGTGGTGGTGCCGTCGCCGGCCTCGTCGTTGGTGCGGGAAGCGACTTCCTTCACCATCTGCGCGCCCATGTTCTCGAACTTGTCCTCAAGTTCGATTTCCTTGGCGACCGACACACCGTCCTTGGTGATGCGCGGGGCACCGAAGGATTTGTCGATGACGACGTTGCGGCCCTTGGGGCCCAGGGTCACCTTCACCGCATCGGCGAGGATGTTGACGCCCTTGAGCATGCGGTTGCGGGCATCGGTGTCGAATTTGACGTCCTTGGCAGCCATGATGTTAGCTCCTTGTCAGTTGTTGCGTTGGGGAAATGCGCGTCGCTCAGGCGATGATGCCGAGGATGTCGCTTTCCTTCATGATGAGCAGCTCTTCGCCGTCCAGCGTGACCTCGGTGCCCGACCATTTGCCGAACAGCACCTTGTCGCCCTGCTTGACGGTCATGGCGATCAGCTCGCCCGAGTCCTTGCGGGCGCCTTCGCCGACGGATACGATCTCGCCCTCTGCGGGCTTTTCCTTGGCGTTGTCGGGGATGATCAGACCGCCCTTGGTCTTTTCCTCGCCTTCCACGCGGCGAACCAGCACACGGTCGTGAAGCGGTTTAAATGCCATCTCTGAGGCTCCTTGACTCAAAGTTTCAATTCGGTGTTGGCACTCATCACCTTCGACTGCCAACAGCAGCGCATTTAGGTGAGTGCGCGGGCAGTGTCAACGACAAGACGCAGACAATCGGGCCGGTTATCGCCCCCGCATCCGGCCGCTCCGGCGGGCTTTTCATGCGGCGCTGCGGCAAATGGCGCCCGCCCGCCGGGGTTCCGGGTGACAAGACCCGATGCGGCGCCTATAAGGCCGCAGAAAACCCCTTTTTGCTGCCCCAATGGAACTAGATGACATGACCACACTCGTTTTCGGCCACAAATCCCCCGATACGGATTCCACCGGAGCTCCGATCGTTTGGGCGTGGTATCTGTCGGACGTCAGGCAGACCCCGGCGCAGCCCGTGCTGCTGGGCACCCCCAACACCGAAGCCGCCTATATGCTGCAACGCTGGGGATTCGAGCAGCCGCGCATCCTCGACACGCTGGAGCCCGACCAAAAGGTCGTCATCGTCGACACCAACAATCCGGCCGAGCTGCCCGAAAACATCAACGAGGCCGATATCACCGGCATCATCGACCATCACCTGCTGGTGGGCGGGCTGAAAACCCGCGGCCCGATCGAGATCACGGTGCGGCCGCTGGCATGCACCGTCACGGTGATGCACCAGATGATGGGCGACGACGCGCGCAAGATGCCCGACGCCATAAAGGGGGTGATGCTGTCGTGCATCCTGTCCGACACGCTGGCGTTCCGCTCTCCCACCACGACGCAGGCCGATCGCGACCTCGCCGAAAGCCTGGCCACCGATCTGGGCGTCGAGATCCCGGCGCTGGCCGATGAGCTGCTGGCCGCCAAATCGGATGTCTCGGCCTTTTCCGACGCGGATCTTCTGCGCATGGATTCCAAGGAATACACGGTCGAGGGTGTCAAATTCCGGGTTTCGGTGCTGGAAACCACGTCGCCCGCCAGCATCCTGTCGCGCAAGGCCAGCCTGATGGAAACGATGGTCGGCGTCGCCGGGGAAGACAAGGTCAACCAGGTGCTGCTGTTCATCGTCGATATCCTGAACGAGGAGGCGACGCTGCTGGTGCCCAACGATCTGGTCAAGGACCTGGCGCAGAAAAGCTTCGGCGTCGAGGTGGATAGCGACAGCGTGGTGCTGCCCGGCGTGATGAGCCGCAAGAAGCAGATCATCCCGAACCTCAAGCTGTAGGCCCCCGCGCGGACCTGCATTCCCGGCGGCCGCGGCACGATCGTGTTGCGGCCTTTTCCGTATCTCCCGACTCCACTCCCCTTCGACCTGACGTGCCGCGCCGTTGCGCCCGCCGGGTCGGCCCCCAAGCCCCCGTCTTTACGTCCCGCCTTTATGCCCCCGTTTTCACGCTTCGGAGCCAGCCATGACGCAGATCATCCCCGACCTCGCCGCGATATCGGATCGCTATGACGCGCTGTTCGTCGATCTTTGGGGCTGTGTGCACGATGGCGTGCGGCCGCATGACACCGCCGTGGCGGCGCTGAAGGCGTTTCGCGCCCGCGGCGGGGCGGTCGTTCTGCTGACCAACTCTCCGCGGCCACGCGACGGGGTGGAACGGCAGCTGGCGCATATCGGCGTGGACCCCGACGCCTGGGACACCATTGCCACCTCGGGCGATTCGGCACGGGCGGCGATGTTCGAAGGGGCGGTGGGCGCGAAACTGCACCATATCGGCCCGCCGGAGGAACGTGTCTTCTTCGCCCCGATGAAGCTGATCGACAACCCCGTGCCCGTCGAGCTGGTCGCGCTGGAGGATGCCGAGGGGCTGGTGGCGACGGGGCTGGACGACGACACCCGCGAAACCCCCGAGGATTACCGCGCGACCCTGCTTTACGCCAAGCAGAAGGGGCTGAAGCTGCTTTGCGCCAACCCCGACATCGTGGTGGATCGCGGGCGCGATCGGGTCTATTGCGCCGGCGCATTGGCGCAGCTTTACACGCAGATGGGCGGCGAGAGCCTCTACTTCGGCAAGCCGCACCCGCCGATCTACGACCTGGCGCGCAGACGGCTGGCCGCGCTGGGGCGCGACGTGGGCGATGCGGCCATCCTGGCCATCGGCGACGGCATCCACACCGACATTCAGGGCGCGCTGGGCGAGAACCTCGACGCGCTGTTCATCACCGGCGGGCTTGCCGCGCAGGACACCGCCACCGCAGCCGCCCCGCAAGGCCAGCCCGACCCGGAAAAGCTGCAAGCCTATCAGGATCAGAAGGGATTCAGCGCGACATTCGCGATGGGATTTCTGCGCTAAACGAATATCGCCTTGATTTTTCTGCACGTGCAAAGTAATTATATTTCGCGTGACGGTAAAACCTGTGCATTTTGTTGCCAGCCAGTCACGCCTCGGTCAGGGAGAGGAGTGAGACGTGATGCTCGACAACATGCCGCGCGGCACGATCGTCATCGAAGAGCTGGAAATCGGCATGGCCCGTCATCTGCGCAAGCAGATCGGCGATGAGGACATCGAGCTTTTCGCGCAGATCTCCACCGATCACAACCCGGTCCACCTGGACGACGATTACGCGCGCGACACGATCTTCGGCGGGCGCATCGCGCACGGGATGCTGACGGCGGGTCTGATTTCCGCGGTGATCGGCGAACAGCTTCCGGGGCACGGCACCGTCTATCTGGGCCAGACGCTGAAATTCATGGCCCCCGTCCGCCCCGGCGACACCGTTTACGCAGAGGTGCGCGTGCGCGAGATCGACCACAGCAAACGGCGCGTGACCCTTGATTGTCACTGCACCGTGGGCGATACGGTCGTGCTGAAGGGCGAAGCCGTCGTGCTTGCACCCAGTGCCAAATTTGACTGAAGGCCACCGCTGACGCCAAGGGCCTTTCGGAGGAACGCTTGGATCTATGCGGATACTGACGGGCTGGACCGGATTGACGTCGCGGGATCGGGGCGCCAGCGCGGCCATCGGCAATTTCGACGGCGTCCATCTGGGGCATCAGGCGGTGATCGATATCGCGCGTGCGCGGGCCGACACGCCGGACACGCCCCTGGGCATCGTCACCTTCGAGCCGCACCCGCGCGAATTCTTCGCCCCTCAGGCCCCCGCCTTTCGCCTGATGAACGCCGGGGCCAAGGCGCATCGCATGGAAAAGCTGGGCGTGCGGCGATATTACCAGCTGCCTTTCGATCACGCGCTCGCCTCGCTTGAGGCGGAGGAGTTCGCCCGGCATGTGCTGCACGAGGGGCTTGGCCTGCGACATGTGGTGGTCGGCGCCGATTTCTGCTTCGGCAAGGGCCGCAAGGGCACCGCGCGGCAATTGCAGGACCTGGGCCGGTCGCTGGGCTTCGGCGTGACCGTCGCGCCGCTGCTGGCCGTCAGCGAGACCGAAATCTCCTCCACCTCGATCCGCAAATCGCTGAGCGAGGGCCGCCCGCGCGACGCCGCGCGCATGCTGGGCCACCGTCACCGCATCGAGGGCGAGGTGCTGCACGGCGAGAAACGCGGTCGGGACTTGGGCTTTCCCACCGCCAACATGAGCCTGCAAGGCCTGCATCTGCCGCGTTTCGGCGTTTATGCGGTACAGGTGGATGTGCTGGACGGTGAAGCGAAGGGCAGCTATCTGGGTGCGGCCTCGATCGGGACGCGGCCCATGTTCGGCGAAAACATCCCCAATCTGGAAACCTATCTGCTGGATTTCGAGGGCGATCTCTACGGCAGGAACCTGTCGGTCGCGCTGGTGGAATTCCTGCGGCCCGAGCTGAAGTTTCCCGACGTCGACGCGCTGATCGAGCAGATGAACCGGGATTGCGCCGAGGCGCGCGCGATCCTCGCCGGATCGGCCTCCGCGTGATGTCGCGGCCCCCCGCCCTGCCCGGCCCTGCGGGCGCCCGCTGCGGTCCGGCCTCTCGGCCGTGGTTTTCGGGCACGATCATCGCGGCGGTGCGCTCATGAGCGACCCCATTGACCGCAAGGGGCTGCGCCCCCGGTTCTGGGAAACCGTGCCGCTGCGCCAGATGACCGGCAAGGAATGGGAGGCGCTTTGCGACGGCTGCGGCAAATGCTGCCTCAACAAGCTGGAGGACGAGGACACGGGCGAGGTCGCGCTGACCTGCGTGGCCTGCCGCCTGCTGGACGACAGCACCTGCCGCTGCGCTCAATACGACATCCGCAAGCAATTCGTGCCCGAATGCGTGGTGCTGACGCCCGACAACCTGGACGAGGTCGCCTATTGGATGCCCTCGACCTGCGCCTATCGACTGCTGCATGAGGGGCGGCCGCTGCACCCCTGGCACCCGCTGATTTCCGGCACCGCCGAAACTGTGCACGCGGCGGGTGTGTCGGTGCGCGGCTGGACGGTGCCCGAATTCGAGGTGCCCGAAGAAGAATGGGAAGACTATATCATCGAGGAGCCGACCTGATGTTCTTTGCCTCCGACAACGCGGGCCCGGTGGCGCCCGCGATCATGGATGCGCTGGCCCGCGCCAACGATGGCTACGCCCTGCCCTACGGACAGGATGCACTGATGGAGAGCGTTCGCGCGCAGCTGCGCGAGATTTTCGAAGCGCCGGATGCCGCGGTCTACCTCGTCGCGACCGGCACCGCGGCGAATGCGCTGATCCTGGGCACGCTGGCCGATCCCTGGGATGCGATCTTTGCGCACCGCCTCGCCCATGTCGAGGAAGACGAATGCGGCGCGCCCGAATTCTACACCAACGGCACCAAGATCGCGCTCGTCGACGGGGCGGATGGCAAGATGGACCCCGCCGCCCTGCGCCGCGCGATCCGCGCCACCGGCGACAAGGGCGTGCACGGGGTGCAGCGCGGCCCCGTCTCCCTCACCCAGGCGAGCGAGGTGGGCAGCGTCTACAGCCTTGACGAAATCGCCGCGCTGACCGGAATCGCGCGCGAATTCGGCCTGCCCACGCATCTTGACGGGGCGCGCTTCGCCAATGCGCTGGCCACGCTCGGCTGTACCCCGGCGCAGATGACCTGGCGCGCGGGTGTCGATGCGGTCAGCTTCGGCGGCACCAAGAACGGCTGCATGGGCGTGGAGGCCGTTCTTTTCTTCGACCCCGCCAGGGCGTGGGAGTTCGAGCTGCGCCGCAAGCGCGGCGCGCATCTGTTTTCCAAGCACCGTTTCCTTTCGGCGCAGATGGCCGCCTATCTGGCGGATGATCTGTGGCTGGATCTGGCGCGCGCGGCGAATGCTTCGGCGGCGCGGCTGGCGGAGGGGTTGCGCGCGCTCGACCATTGCCGCCTGTTGCACCCCGTGCAGGCCAACATGATCTTCGCGGAACTGCCCCGCGCGGCGCACAGGCGCGCGATGCAGGCCGGGGCCCGCTATTACCTGTCGCCCTTCGACACACCGCTGGATGGCCCCGACGACACGCCCGTGCAATGCCGTCTGGTCTGCGACTGGTCGCAGGAGGACAGCCGGATCGACGCGTTCCTGCGCGCGGTCGGCTAAGACTGCGCCCGCCCGTGCTCACGTCGGCCCGTGCGCGGGCCGACCCGTCCTCAGGTCCGCTCGTGCTCAGGCCCGCGGGGCCGGCGTGTCGGGGGCGCGCTTTTCTGTCGCCAGAAATTTCGCGATCCGCTCGGCGACCTCGGCGGGATGCGTCAGCGGCAGCATATGCGCGGCCCCCTCGATCACGGCGCGCCGCGCGTCCGGCAGGCGCGCTAGCAGGCCGCGCTGGATCTGCGCCACGCAATGCGGCGACCGGCTGCCTTCAAGCAGCAGCACCGGCAGATCCAGATTTTCCAGGCGCCCCGGCGTCAGCAGGCCCGCGCGATCGTGGTGTATGGCATCGGCTTGCGCGCCGACCAGACCGATCCGGTCGGTGATATAGCTGCGATGCCGCTCGGGCAGCGCGTCCCAGGGCTGCTTGCTGCCCCAGCGTTCGGTGAACAGCCGCGCGGCCAGAGGCCCGTCGCCCGCCAGCATGGCCTCCTCTATCGCGGCCTCTTCGCGGCGATGGCGCTCATGCGCGGGGCTGCCGCGCACCACGGCGATCAACGGCGGCTCTATCAGGACCAGCCTGCGCACTCTCTCGGGCTGCTCCAGCGCAAGGCGCAGGGCCACCGTCGCCCCGAAGGAATGACCGATCAGATCGACCTGCCCGCCGGGCGGCAGCAGCCGCCCGGCCCAGGCGACGGCCAGATCCTGAATATCCTCGCCCCTGCGCAGATCCCGGCTGCGGCCATGTCCCGGCAGGTCGAAGGCCACCGAATGCGCCGGCGCGCCGCGTGCATCCAGCGCCCGCACGACGCCGTCCCAGGATGCCGAGGACGCAAGCGAGCAGTGGATCATCAATCGCCGGGAATCGCCCGCCCCCCAGTCCCGACGGGCGAAACAGCTTGGGGGCGGGTCGTGGCGCATCAGATCTTGCCGGCCAGATGCAGATCCAGATCATCCAGCCGATCCTGCCCCCAGAAGCGCTGATCGTCGCCGGTGATGTAGAACGGCGCCCCGAAGACGCCGCGGTTGACCGCCTCTTCCAGATTGGCGGTATAGACCTCGGCACCGCGCAGCATCCCGCTGTCCGCCAGCGCCGGGTCGAACCCCGCCTTTTCCAGACAGTCGCGAATCACGTCGTCCTGCGCGACATCGCGCTCCTCCGCCCAACAGGCGGCGGTGAAGCTGTGCACCAGCTTGCCCAGATCGCCGCCGCCCGCGTCCTGGGCCGCGATGATCGCGTAGGAACTGGGCGCGGCATTGGTCGGGAAATGCGCAGGCTTCATCGTCATGGGCAAGCCCGCCTTGGCAGCCTGGCGCGTCAGTTCCTGAAGCCGGTATTCCTGACGCGACACATGGCGCTGGCCCGGGGGGGTGCCGCCTGTCCGACCGAACAGGGCGATGATATCCAGCGGCTTGTAGGTGATCTGCGCCCCGTGTTTGGCGGCGACTTCTTCCAGCCGCGTTCCGGCCAGATAGGTGAAGGGGGAAATCGTGGCAAAGTAGTAATCGATGTTTTTCATGGCGCTTTCTTTCGCGGGGTCCTGTTTGCCGCGACCGTAACCGGGTGGTAAGCGGTGTCAACGTCACGAATCTGTCGAAGACAGGTGCATTTGGGGACCCGACGAATGCCAGCAAATTCCGATCCGAAACTGATGTCCGGAAACGCCAACCGCCCGCTCGCGGAGGCCATAGCCCGGCGCATGTCGATGCACCGCGGCATGAGCCTGGGCCTCGTGGACGCGCGGATAGAGCGTTTCAACGATGCGGAGATCTTCGTCGAGGTTTTCGAGAATGTACGCGGCGAGGACATGTTCATCATCCAGCCCACCTCGAATCCCGCCAACGACAACCTGATGGAACTGCTCATCATGACCGATGCGCTGCGCCGGTCCTCGGCGGCACGCATCACGGCGGTGATCCCCTATTTCGGCTATGCCCGGCAGGACCGCCGGACCAAGGCCCGCACCCCGATCAGCGCCAAGCTGATCGCCAACCTGCTGACCGAGGCGGGGATCGAACGCGTGCTGACGCTGGACCTGCACGCAGCCCAGATCCAGGGCTTTTTCGACATTCCCGTCGATAACCTCTACGCCTCGCCGATCTTCGCGCTGGATATCCAGCATCATTTCAAGGGCAAGTTGCAGGACGTGACCGTCGTGTCGCCCGACACCGGCGGCGTGGCGCGGGCGCGCGAATTGGCGCAGCGCATCGGCGCGGCGCTGGCCATCGTCGACAAGCGGCGGGAAAAACCCGGCGAGGTGGCCGAAATGACGGTGATCGGCGATGTGACCGACAAGACCTGCATCATCGTCGACGACATCTGCGACACCGAGGGCACCCTGTGCAAGGCGGCCGAAGTTCTGATCGAGTCGGGTGCGAAAGAGGTCCACTCCTACATCACCCACGGCGTGCTGAGCGGCCCGGCGGTGGAACGGATCACCAAATCGGTGATGAAAAGCCTGGTCATCACCGATTCGATCGAGGCCAGCGAGGCGGTCAAATCCGCGCCCAATATTCGCATCGTCCCCACCGCGCCGATGTTCGCGCAGGCGATCCTGAACATCTGGAGCGGCACGTCGGTGTCGTCGCTCTTCGACAAGGGCACGCTGGCGCCGATCTATGAGGGCTTCTACCAGAGCTGAGCGCCGCCGCGCCGGCCCGCGCTTTTCTGGCTCGTGCCTTTCTGTCCGCGCCCTTCTGTCCGCGCCTGCCCCACCAAGGCGCGGCGGCACCGTGGGACCATGGATATTTGAGACCAGAAGAAGCCCCGGCGCGCGGCGCGTCTTTCTTCTGGTGACAAAATATCCCCGCCGGAGGCGAAATTCTCGCGCGACGATGCGAGCGCGGCCGGGTGGGCGCGGGCGGATGGACGGGCGCGGGCGGTGGATCAGTAGAGGTCCCACTCCTCATCCGCGGCAGGGACCTCGCCCACCGCCATCCAGCTTGCGCGGATCCTTGCGACGCGGGTATCGCCCCAGCTGCGAAAGACGATGTCGAACCCTTCGGCGGTGATATTGTCGGTGGAGATGTCGGCGCGCTGGTTGGTGGCGCCGCCGATGTCCCACATGGCCAGCGACACATGTATCATCGGCGCTATGGCGAAGGGTTCGGAAAAGCCCACGGAAGTGCGCGACAGGCGCGGGCCGGTTTCGCTCCACATCGGGCCATCCGAGTCAAAGTCGGAAAAGAGAATTACCTCTCCCTGCTCCGCCCCGATCACGCTTGAGCTGAAACGCCGCATCCTATCCTTTCAATAGCGAAGCGCGCGACCGAAAGCAGGTTTCGCGCGCCGGAGAATAAAATAGGATTAAATAATATGAGGTTCCGCCCTGCAAGGGCGAAACCTTCCATGTCAAAGTCAGGGCGCCGGAACCCGCGCCGTGTCCGACAGGCCCATTTCGGTGCCCATCGCGACCATGTCGTGCATCAGCTTCACCGAGGAATCGACAAATTCTTCGGCTTCCGATTCCTTGGCACTGGCAACCTGCGCATGGGCTTCGGCGATCCAGTCGTTCAGGATCTCCTGCGTGACCTCGGAACGCGGCAGGGCGCGTTCGGCCAGCACCGTCGTCCCTTCGGGGGAGATCTCGGCGAAACCGCCGGTGACGGCGAATTCAAGCGCTCCCTCCGGCCCGGTGACCCGCAGGATGCCGGGGCGCAGGGTGGTGATGACGGGCGCATGATCGGCCATGGCCGTCATGTCGCCCTCCGCACCCGGGATCTGAACCTCGCTCGCCTTCATCGACGCCAGACGGCGTTCGGGCGAAACGAGGTCGAATTGCATCGTATCAGCCATCAGGCCCCCTATCAGGCAGCGCTTGCCGCCATTTTCTCGGCTTTGGCGACGACCTCATCGATGCCGCCCACCATCAGGAACGCGGATTCGGGCAGGTGGTCGTATTCACCGGCCACAACCGCCTTGAACGAGGAGATCGTCTCCTCCAGCGGGACCTGCTTGCCGTCCGCGCCGGTGAAGATCTTGGCGACGTCGAAGGGCTGCGACAGGAAACGCTGGATCTTGCGCGCGCGGGTCACGGTCAGCTTGTCCTCTTCGGACAATTCGTCCATCCCGAGGATCGCGATGATGTCCTGCAACGACTTGTAGCGCTGAAGGATGTTCTGCACGTCGCGCGCGACCTTGTAGTGCTCCTCGCCCACGACCGCGGGGTCCATCAGACGGGAGTTGGAGTCGAGCGGGTCCACCGCCGGATAGATGCCCAGCTCCGAGATCGCACGGTTGAGAACCGTCGTCGCGTCGAGGTGCGCGAAGGAGGTCGCGGGCGCCGGGTCGGTCAGGTCGTCCGCGGGCACGTAGATCGCCTGCACGGAGGTGATCGAGCCCTTCTTGGTCGAGGTGATGCGTTCCTGCAGCGCGCCCATGTCGGTGGCCAGCGTCGGCTGGTAGCCCACGGCCGAGGGGATGCGGCCCAGCAGCGCCGACACCTCGGAGCCCGCCTGCGTGAAGCGGAAGATGTTGTCGACGAAGAACAGCACGTCGGTGCCGGACTGGTCGCGGAACTGCTCCGCCAGGGTCAGGCCGGTCAGCGCGACACGGGCACGCGCTCCCGGAGGCTCGTTCATCTGACCGTAGACCAGCGCCACCTGGCTGTCCTCGAGGTTGTCGGGATTGATGACGTTGGATTCGATCATCTCGTGGTAGAGGTCGTTGCCCTCGCGGGTCCGCTCGCCCACGCCCGCGAACACGGAGTAGCCGGAGTGCACCTTGGCGATGTTGTTGATCAGTTCCATGATCAGAACCGTCTTGCCCACGCCGGCGCCGCCGAACA